>CAZKBD010000177.1:0-1504 GCA_964550945.1 uncultured Methanosarcinales archaeon | reverse complement strand
AAAATCAACCTACTACTTACGCATGTAATGATGGTTATGATAATGATAGTGATGGACGTGTAGATATGAATGATCCTGGTTGTTCATCTACAACTGACAATAATGAATATAATTATGTGCAAAATCAACCTACTACTTACGCATGTAATGATGGTTATGATAATGATAGTGATGGTTTAGTAGACATGAATGATCCAGGTTGTACTTCTTATTCTGATAATGATGAGTACAATTATGTATATAATAATAACAATACTCAACCATCTGTTACTACTTATAATGCAACAAATAATACAAATACAAGTGCAACTTTGAATGGATATATTTCCTCTAATAGTGGTAATGCTAATAGATATTTCCAATATGGAACAAATCAATATTCACTTAATTACTCAACCTCTACTGTTTATATAGGTAATACTTCAACTAGCGTCGCAGATACTATTTACAATTTACAACCAAATACAACATATTATTTCCGTCTTGTTGGACAAAATAATAATGGTTCTAGTTTAGTCTATGGATCAATACTTAATTTTACAACCGGAACTATAGCTACAACTAATAATGGTAATCTAAACGCTCTAACGACCGCAGTAACTCTACCAACTCAAACAACTCTTAAATTGAATGGTTTGGCAATAAACAATAGTGGATTATCTACAACTGGTTATTTTGAATGGGGTTCAAGTGCATTTGCTCTTACACATACAACAAGTATTCAATCTTTAGGTACTAGCCCTTCTATAGCTTTCTCTGATACAATTACTGGACTTAGTGTTAATAATATTTATTATTACCGTGCTGTTATTCAAAATCAAAATGGAATTTCACGTGGTGATATTATATTTGGAAAAACATTATCTTCAGGTGTTATAGCAAATGTTCCAGTAACATCGACAACTCCAACAACAGCAGTATCTGGTGGAACTGTTAATACTTCATCCATTTCACTCGGTCTAAAAACTGCATATGAAAATGTATCTATTGGTGAAACAGTTGATTATACCCTGTCTTATAAAAATATATCAACAACAAAAACATTAAGTAAAGTTGTTGTTAGAGTTATACTACCAAAAACAATTGATTTTGTTCGTGTAAGTCAAGGATCATTTAGTGATTCTGAAAGTACAACTACAACTGATTTAGGAACACTTGTTCCAAATCAAGAAGGTACAATATCAATTCAAGGAAAAGTTAATCGAAAAGCACAAGATGGAGATTTAGTTGTTACAACTGCTTCAATCGTATACACTGATGAAAAAAATAATCAAGGTGATGCGTTAGCATATATTTCCAATCGTGTAACAAGTAATAACAATAATCTTGCTGCTGCTGCAATCTTTGGCTCTGATGGATTTATGCCAAATACTCTTATTGGTTGGATAATTACATTTATATTTATCATTCTACTTATCTACATCGGCCGAAAACTATACCGACAAAATGGACATCATCATCCTGGGCATGTAGAGAGAGCGCCAGCACACGATTAATTTAGTCT
>CAZKBD010000176.1:0-1518 GCA_964550945.1 uncultured Methanosarcinales archaeon | reverse complement strand
ATATAGAATCTGGAAGATACCTAAACAAAGGGAATGATGAAAATGGAATTGGGCCATGCACAGATGAGGTTTACAGCCTTGGAATTCCAAAAGAAAATCTGGATTGCAATGATGCTGATTATACTGCATGGTTCACGCCATTATTGGGGCAAGCAAGATTTACAGAATACCCTTACCCCTGGGTTTCTGGAATTTTAGGCTTTAAGGAGATATTATCGTTTTCATCAAAATATGGAATACCTTCAACATATTATATTGTTGCGAGAGAGATCAATGTTTATGAGGAACTTGCGCCAGAAGTTGTTGAAGAGACAAAATATTTAGTAAAACAGGGGTTAGTTGAGATTGGTTCGCAAACTTACTATCACACAAGGCTCGGCATTCACAGCATTGATTTTGATAAAGAACAGATTTTAGCTTCTAAGGCATTTCTTGAAAATGAGTTTGATACAAATGTAACTGGAATTAGGGGGCCTTACTTTAGCCTTATTGGGAATAGCACAGAGACAAATGCCAAAGTTTTAAATGCGCTTGGGTTTAGTTACAGTTCAAATGAATACACCAGTTACATATCTAAAATTAGTGAAGCGCCAAACAAGCCAGTTAATGCCTATATACTTTCTCATGCTCCAGCTTCGTTGATTTCACTATTTCCAGTGTGGTATACATATGTGATAACAGTTGACCATCCATGGAATATGTATTATAGTGAGATAACTAAAGATGGATATACCTATTTAGAAGAAAATCCCATAATATCAGATTATTACAGAGCAATGGTCTTAAGTACAATTTCTGAAGGATATATCCCTTATCTTGTTAAGGATATTGACACAAATGGCTAATTATGGATATTTCTCTCATCAACAATAATCTTCCTTGGGCAGGCTTTAACACACTCGCCGCATTGAGTGCATTTAGAATAGTCTATTTTAGCCAGATTATCAGCAACATGAATAGCATCAAATTTACATGATTTAACACAAAGGCTGCAGGCAATGCAGCCAACTTTGCAGACTTTTATTACAGTCTTGCCAGGATTATTTGAAGAGCATAATACATGGATCTTTTTTTCTTTTGGCACTAACTCAAAAAGATGTTTAGGGCATGTTTTGACACAAACGCCACAAGCAACGCATTTTTCATCACCAACAACAGGCAGGCCATTAGAGCCCATGGATAAGGCGCCAAAAGTACATGCCTTAACACAATCGCCAAAACCAATGCAGCCGTAAGAGCATGATTTCGGGCCGTTAGCAATCAAAGAAGCCGCTTTGCAGCTTTCAATTCCATTATATTCAAATTTATCACTAGTTTCTTTTTTGCCGCCAGCGCAATGCAACAGAGCAACTTTTTGGGCTCCCATTTCTTTTGATTCTCTTCCAAGTATGCTGGCAACCTTATCAGCAACTGATT
The DNA here is from genome assembly GCA_964550945.1 of uncultured Methanosarcinales archaeon. GTDB lineage: Archaea > Nanobdellota > Nanobdellia > Woesearchaeales > CAZKBD01 > CAZKBD01. Next base: position 102 of record CAZKBD010000176.1, on the reverse strand, counting down.
TCTGCCCTGGAACGCATAAATTAGCAGGAACACCCTTATTTGCCACAACAGCTTCTGCATAGGCTGCGCAGCCAGCATATCCGCAAGCTCCGCAATTAATTC
>CAZKBD010000175.1:0-1560 GCA_964550945.1 uncultured Methanosarcinales archaeon | reverse complement strand
TCTAATCAAAAAATATGCTAAGAATACGCATCATTCACTAAGATGACAATGTCTGGAGTTTGAAGAGAACATAAGATCAGGCAAGATATTCACAAGAAAAGATTTAGGGTTTTAACTAAACAATTTTCTCACTTTATCTTTAATCCTAGAAATTGTTCTTTTTTGCTTTTCTTCGCTTGTTTTCAGTTCGTATTCAAAAAGATAGATATTATTTGAATCTTTAACATGCTTGAAATATAGCCTTATTGGAGGGCTTTTTAATTTTATTTCGTCAAAAACCACCTATCATGGATGGGTGACATGATTGTAGCCCAGCTAACATAAGCTAGTGGTTTTTGAGCGTGCTCAGAAATATACTCAAACACAAAATATTATTGGACTTTGTCCATCAGTCAAATAGACTGAGGGTATATTTCTGACACATAAACAAACAAGTGAGAATCAATCAGCTTTCCTGCTCTAGGGCCTAATTCCTCAATCTTGTCAAAGATTGTTGACAGCATCACTCTTAATCTTGAGTCTCTTCCTGCCTTTTTAAGTTGGTATAAAATAACATCGTCAAATATTATCTGAAAATTGACCATGAGATAGAATAAGGTATAAGGCATATATAAAACTAGCGAGTTAAACTCATTTTATCATCACCTTTGTTTGTTTTAATTATGTAATGTTAACAGCCTTAACTTATAGCCTATATTTAAATCTTTCGGTTATTATTCATCTCCAAGTGGTTACAAAAATATGGAAAGGTTTATAAACTAAGACATACTCCATTGGAATAGGTTGATGAAATATGTTTGATGTTAGATACAGAGGACTAAGGCTAATCCCTTCAAAATCGGCAGGAAGAGAATTAATAAAGCATGGTTTAATGATCGCTGATTGCAAGGAAATCTTAGAAAATGGCTATTCACCAAGGAAAAGAAAAAAGAACGCAGAAGAAAAATGGCTGGATAGGGGGAATAAAACTTATAATGTTGTTATAGTAAAATCGTTTAATTATCTTTATAATGAAGATGTTTATTTAATCACGCATATCGGTAAATTTACGAAAAGCAGGAGGTAAAAATGAATGGCCTAAAATGTGCTTGCGGAAAAATCGCAAAGTATAAAGAACATTTAAAATTCAATAATTATGATATTGATGGCTGGAAATGCGATAGCTGCGGGGAATTGTACTATAACCCGGAAAAAGCGGAGAGAATATTATTAATAAATAAGCTAAAAAAGATGAAGTACCATCTGAAGTTAAGCAGAGTGAAAAGCAATTTAGTGTTAAGAATTCCAAAAGAGGTTAGTGAAGCCTTAAACTTGCAGAAAGGAGAGTCCGTTGAGTTTGGATTAAAAAATAATAGCGAAATGGTAATTCATCCTTTAGAAAGTTCTAATTAAACCTGAAAGACTCTACCAGGGTAAAAGCAACTGATGTTGGAAGCAGGAAGGAGCTTGGTTATGATATCCCCTGCTCAGTTGATTACGCATTTGCTGTTGATTTAGAGAAGAAAAATAGCGATGGAGAGATTGTTGTAAAAGAGTCCTTTGCTGATTCTCCTGTGATAG
>CAZKBD010000174.1:0-1605 GCA_964550945.1 uncultured Methanosarcinales archaeon | reverse complement strand
TTCCCGACTTGTAACATTCTGTTTTTTAAAAGAAATTTGATTGATCATTTAACCATATAACTTGTTTCAAAACTCATTTTTTGTCATACTAATGGCATGTTTCATATTAGAATAACAAAAACTGCTTCATTATCAAGCGCTGTTCAAGTAGTTCGCTATGAACAACGTAGATTAATTGTTGTAAAACATATTGGTAGTGCCCATACCTCAGAAGAAATTACGACGCTAAAATTAATTGCACGCGAGTGGATAGAAAAGAAGTCTAAACAACACTCTCTTTTCCTTGCACAAAAAACAACGGCCTCTCGATTTATCTCTTTGGAGAAAAGCCAGTTTTTGGGAACTCGTTATCCTTTTATTCATCAATTTCTGACCAAAATATCTAGTCGATTTAACTTTGAAAAATTAAATTGTAATTTACTTACCGATTTAGTGATTATCCGTATTATTGAGCCTGCGTCTCTTCTGCGTTCCACAGAGCTTTTAGACGAGTTGTTTGGTATTAAATATTGGCGTGAGGATTTCTATCGTTATTTGCCACATTTTATCGGCTGGAAAGAAAAAATAGAAGAATGTGCGCTAACTTTAGCAAAAAAAGAACTTAAGTTCAATTTTACACTCGTCTTTTATGATGTAACAACTTTGTATTTTGAATCATTTAAAGCTGATAATCTAAGGAAACCTGGTTTTTCTAAAGATGGTAAATCTGCTCAACCCCAAATCTTAATCGGTTTACTGGTAAGCTCTGAGGGGTTTCCTGTCGCCTATGAAATATATGAGGGCAATAAATTTGAAGGCCATACTTTAATTCCTTCTATCTCAAATTTTCAACAAAAATATGAGATCAAAACACTGACAGTTGTCGCTGATGCGGCCATGATCAGTTCTGATAATATTAAAGCCCTAAAAGAAAATCAGCTTTCATACATCGTGGGTGCTAGAATTGCTAATCTTTCCAAGTTAGCAATAGATGAGATTAATAATAAACTTAAACCTGAAGATGGGACAACCATCAGAATAATATCCAAACATGGAATTTTAGTTTGCAGTTTTTCAACTAAGAGGTATAACAAGGACAAACGCGAGATGGAAAAGCAAATCGCTAAAGCAACAATATTACTTAAGTATCCGACAAAAGCCAAGCGTACAAAATTTGTTAAAAGTAAAACTAGAACTAGCTTTGAGTTAAACAAAACATTAATTGAAAAAACTAAAAAACTCCTTGGGGTTAAAGGATATTATACAAATCTTAATAAAGTTGATGATCAAACTATCATTGCCAGATATCATGATCTTTGGCATGTTGAACAGGCTTTTAGAATAGCAAAAAATGATCTTGAGACTCGTCCCGTTTATCATTTTAAAGAAGATCCCATTAAAGTTCATATTATGATTTGCTTTATGGCTTTGGCCGTTTGCAAATATTTAGAGATCAAAACTGGTAAATCAATTAAGAATATTATCAAATTATTTAAAAGTGTGGTAGATGCCCGAATTCTGAATACTGTAACAAGAGAAGAAATCACAATGCAATCTGTTATATCAAAAGAAGTGAAAGATATTTTAGAAAAATTAAGATTGCCATACTAATTGTTACAAGTCGGG
>CAZKBD010000173.1:0-1656 GCA_964550945.1 uncultured Methanosarcinales archaeon | reverse complement strand
GGAGGATTACTTTTTGATATTCATTTCTTTTATACACTCCCCTTAGTAAATCTGCTAAATCCCAGATAAAAGTTACTTTTTCCTGAAAATTACTCATTTCCTTGCCCTCTCTTCTCTAACTCTGCTTCCATGCACTTCTCAAACTGGCGAGATACAATCCAGCCCTCTTTTTTACAGATTTCCCTATACTTATCGTAAAGTTCAGCTTTTACTTTCAAAGTGATGTTTTTTGTTACCATTCCACCCAACCTAATTGGAAATATATGCACATACTTATAAATATTACTTAAAAAATAAAAGAAAGAGTATCTTTACTTCTTACCCGTCACAACCATAACCTTCTCAGTCTTAAAAGATTTATAGATTCCTTCCAATATATCAGTTCCAGCATATCCAGCCAGCAGGCTCAATCTAGGATCAAAATTGAATACTATGCCAGTAAAAACTCCGATAATCATAGCAATTGTTACAGTAATAGCCCAATAGCTCCAAAGTATCTTTCTTTTCAAAGCCAACGCTTTCAATAGGCCAACAACGCCTCTTGTTAAGCCTCCGACCCCTCCTAACAATCCAGCTAAAAATAATTCATTCATCATAATCACCTCTTTTGAATTCAGGCAGCAATTTTTTCATCTCAAGCATGAACTCTCTTGCTCTCTTGAGCGAAGTGCCTGCCTTCTGCTCCTGTATTGTTTCAGTCATATTATACTGGAATCTTGAGCGCTTGTCCATTTCCATTGAATAAAAGCCTATAATCTCTTCTGATTTGACAGAAGCTATCTCCAAGGCATCTTCTTTTGCATCTTCATATTCTTCAAGCAGCCCCTTCCTTATCTTGTCCATCACAAGCACAATCAGAGCATCACTTGTTACTTTATGGACTATCTTTGAGCCAGTCTTATAGCCGAGCTGCAATAAAACAGCATTTGCAATATAAAACATTGAATAATAGGAAATGACAACAATCCACAAATGCGGCCGGAGAGGGCTAATCATGCACTCTTCAGCAAGATTCAATGACTGCTCTGCATTTTTTATATACATTTGCCTTGCTGTTTCGTTCTTCTCTTTTTTGAGCAAACCATCTTGCAGATATTTGTCAAAATTCTGTTTGGCTTCTTTTTTCTGTTTTGCGTCTATCATTCAAACCATCTCGTAATACTGCTCTATCCCATATAAAATTACATTATTTTTTAAAGCTTCCTGTCCGACATTTGGCTCTTTTGCATTAGCCATTTCAATAAACTGGCTTTCCGAAAAAACTAATGGGTGCAAAGGCAGAGGCATGGAACGAGCTGTCCTATTAATATCTTTTTCAAATGCATCTTCAAGCCCGTCAGGGCATATAACTATTAAGTCAATATCAGAACTCTTTGTTTGTGTTCTCTTTGCATATGAGCCGAACAGCAGCAAAACATACAATTTTGATTTTATTGCCCTCTTGAAGCTGCTGAGCATGACTGCAAGGTTCTTATCCTTTAAAATATCTTTTCTGCGCTCAAATTCCGCTTCAAAAACAAGAGGATGAACTATAGCATTAAGTTTTACCCTGCTTGACTGCCCAAATGTTTCAATCTTTACCAATGATCCCTTTTCCAGTCTTTTAATGATAGAATAAACATTTTTGTAGTCCATTTTCATGGATTTGGATATGCT
>CAZKBD010000172.1:0-1658 GCA_964550945.1 uncultured Methanosarcinales archaeon | reverse complement strand
TCACGAGTCTATATACTGGAGGCACTGCTAATTTGTATCTTGGCCGTTCAAATAGATTTGCAGGAAGCTCTCCTGTTCTTTTCCGTGGTGACTTGGATCAAATCAACATTTTTAATAATGTTCTTTCTCTGCAACAGATCCAATCTTTGTACCAAAATAGAACTGATTTGATAGTCAATCAAGAAACAAATGCAAGCGATATATGGAAGGCATGTGTTACTCCAAATAATGGTATGGGGGAAGGAATTGAAGTTTGCAGTAATGATTTAACTATAATTGAATTATCAAATTATCCACCTGTTTTAAATCCAATTGGCGATAAAGTAGTGAATGAAACAAAAACCTTAATTATAGACGTAGATGCTACTGACTTAGATAATGATACTTTAACATTTTACACAAACGCCTCTTTTGGAAGCTTCAATTCTGGAACAGGAGTATTTACTTGGACACCTACTTTAAATGATGAGGGCATCTATTCGGTTAAGTTCAATGTAACAGATGGGGAACTTTGGGATGAAGAAATAATTACAATAACAGTTCTCAATGTCACACCAAATAGGCCGCCAGTTGTTAATACCATTATCTTAAGTAACAATGATGCCTCTAACCCAGACAACGGTAATCTTACTGTTAACTATGCAGCTTCTGATCCAGAGAATGACACCATAAAAGGAATAATCAACTGGTATAGGAATAATACATCAAGGACTGTCCTGAATGTTCCTTTGGAAGCTAATCGCTCCACTGATTACTCTGGATATGGAAATAACGGTACATTGAGGGGTTACCCATATTGGTATCCAACGCTTGGTAGATATGGTTTCGGAACATTCTATTTTGATGGTACTGATGATTACATAAACTTTGGAGACAAGACTGATTTTGAGTTTGGTGGAAATAACTTCACAATTGCTATTTGGATGAAAGCGCCTTCCTCTGGTTCAACCTCTGCCTTAATCCAAAAAGATGGTAATAGAGCTGGCTGGGTTTTACAAATATCTAGCAATATTGTCCAATTCTTAGCATATAGAAGCGGGAGTAATAATCCATTCCTTACTCTACCAGACACAGGCGTGTATCCTGTAAATATTTGGACCCATTATGCAGTAAGAAGACAAGGAGCAAACTTTAGTCTGTTTAGAAATGGTATTCAAGTTGCCACAGCAACTGCTTCCAATATAATCAATGATGCAGCTAATGAATTATGGGCGGGCAGGCAAAACTATCAGACAAGGTATTATCGTGGCTATCTAGATGATATCATGCTCTACAAATACTCGATTTCCTCAGAGCAAATAAAAGCACTCTCTGAAGGAAAATACAATATAACAGTAAGCCAAGAATCAAACTTAGGAGAGATCTGGAAAGCCTGCGTAACGCCAAATGATGGCGTACTAGATGGTCAGGAAAAGTGCTCAAACAATTTAACAATACAAATAGAACCAGAACCTGACTACGAATTATTTAACATTAGTTTATTTGAGGGTTGGAACTTAATTTCAATACCTTTAGAATTAGACAATTGGACCTTACCAGAACCATTGAAATCAATTGAAGGAAATTATTCAAAAATATTTACATATAATGAAAAATGGATTGAATTAAATGACAATGATAAAATAAACGAAACAATTGGATTCTGGATTAAAATGATT
>CAZKBD010000171.1:0-1679 GCA_964550945.1 uncultured Methanosarcinales archaeon | reverse complement strand
TTGCTGTTTTTGGTATAAACCAAAACGAAACAAACAGCTCTTTAGAAGAGGATGGTTTGAATGTAGCTTCTGATTTGGATATAACTCCTGATATTGGTCTTATTGTTGAGAACGATACCTCTAATGCGCCTGTTGATGTTACTAATCTCCCAGAAAATAATAGCACTAATGAGAGTTTAGATGCTATAACGGGCTCTGTTATCACCGAAGGCAGCGAGAGCGAGCTTAATCAAAGTGGACTTATCTTAAATGAGAGTATTCCTTCTGAGAATATGACTAATCTTACATTGTCTCAAGAGAACATATCAAAAAATATAAAAGAACTAATAAACCCGCACAAAAGCAAATTAAACAAAAAAACAGAAGAATATCTCGAAAATATTGAAAATAAAGAAGAAAGAAATGAATATTTAGTAAGTTATAAAGAAGCATTCGATAAAAACAAAATAAAGGATATTAAAAAAGTATACTCCAAATTTGACATTCTAAAAATAGATAGCAACATAACAGATATAGAAAACTTAATAGAAGACTTTAACATAGAATATATGGAGCTTGACCAGGGGATAGAATCATTAGGGGATAACATCCCATATAATATAGAAAAAACAAAAGCCCCCTCTGCTTGGAATTTAACAAAAGGAAATAATGTTAAAGTAGCAATTTTAGATACTGGTGTTAGCCAGCACCTTGATTTGGCTATTGCAGGAGGGTATTCTGTTATAACTGAAGATTACAATGATAACAATGGCCACGGAACTGCTGTTTCAGGAGTTGTTTCTGCTTTATTAAATAATGAAGGATTAGCAGGCATCGCTCCAGAAGCTGATATTTACGCTGTTAAAATAATGGAAGATTCCTCTGGATATCTATCTGATGCAATTGCTGGCGTTGAATGGGCTATTGAAAACAATATGGACATCATTTCCATGAGCTTTGGTATGGAAAGCTATTCTCAAATATTCAAAGAAGTTATAGAAGAAGCTTATAACAATAATATTTTATTAATAGCTGCAACAGGCAATAATGGAGAGAATAATATTTTATATCCTGCTGCTTATTCTGATGTTATTGCAGTTGGCGCTATAAACGAAAATAATGAAAAAGCACTTTTCTCAAATTATGGCTTTGAGCTGGAATTAGTCGCTCCCGGGGTTGATATTAACACCACTTATTTAGGTGAGGGTTATATAGTTACTAGCGGAACTTCTTTTGCAGCTCCGCATGTTGCCGGAGTTGCTGCTTTAATAAAGTCATATAATCAAAGCTTAACAAATTCCCAGATAAGAGCAAAACTAAGAAACGATGCTCTTGATTTAGGAGAGCAAGGAAAGGATGATTATTACGGCTTTGGGTTAGTGCAGATTAATTTAGAAAGCCAAAATTACACAATACAAAATCTGAGCTATTATTATGAAATATTCAATATAACTAATTTCAGGAACAAAGATGAAACAAGGGTTTTCTGGATTAGTGGTTTTGGTACAGTAGACGATTTAGACTTTAACCAAGGTTATTATGCTGTTAATAAAACAATAAACAATGATGTAATAAACGAACTCTATTATGTTGATGAAAACGGAATTTTGAAGCTGTTAACAACTTATGCCTATTTCTATGATGATTTCAGCGAAGAAGGCTCTTCAACAACTGATGGGATAACATGGATAAATGGAATG
>CAZKBD010000170.1:0-1726 GCA_964550945.1 uncultured Methanosarcinales archaeon | reverse complement strand
TGTATTAGTGTCATTACCATAATTTGTATCATTAGTTCTTATAGACAAATCAAAATTAGGAATTCCTGTTGAGGTATTAGTTAGATTTGTCATGTTTTCATAAGCTATGCTTGTATTTATTGCGTATCTTTCATAGTAAATAGATATATTGCCCGTCTCACATATCATACTTGTATCATTATAAGCTGCGCTATAAGACTCAGTCCCACCCCATCCCCTCACACTGATGTTGATAGGAACATTTCCAAAATTAGTTATATTGCCTGGAATATAGGCAGATGTTTCTGTAACAGACATATCGCCATAATCTACTTCATTTGGAACGCCTATTCCAATTACTGTGTTTATTGTAAAAGTGCTAGAATTCATACTATCTGATAAACCAAAAGAGTCTGCTATTGTCATGTTGCACTGCCATGTTCCATTATTTGCGAAATACTGAACTGCAAAAAGACACGGACATGAAGCATTGTTAGCTGAAATTGATGTACAATTGCAACTTGTGTTAAAGTATCTATAATTATTGTCGGCTGTTGTTGGATTCGGATTATGCCCTTGAGTTATATCATATACAGTTGCATTTACCTTTGTAATGTCGCTCCATCCATTGATGTCTTCTATTTCTCCTGTGCAATTTACTATTGTTGTGTTTCCTGCTACCAAATCAATAGGTGGCGATACGACAAACACATTATATAAATTAGGCTCTGTGTTTGTTATATTCACCCTTGTAGTCACTGTATCATTATTTACCCCGGTAACCTCAAAAGCCTCAAATGTTATTCCTATAACTATCCCTATTAAAATTAATATACATAACATCCCAATTAAGATTTTACGATTGTCTTCTATCATATTTCCACTTGTTTTCATTTAAAAATTAAAAAAAAACAAATTTTTTGTTTTTATGCCAGCTCTACATAAAAGTAGTAGGTTGTTGTTGCAATAGCATCCTCACCGTTATCTCCAACAATCATTTGGAAGTCCCATGTTTGATTATTGAATCCATTAGCATTTTGCTCAGTTTGTGCTGCAAATATCACTGTAGACACCGCAGTGTTGTTCTCCAACAGCAACGTTTCATTCCAAAGGGCGCTCTGGGATACATTATTTACATACATGTTTGTTGCTGGGCAGCTTGTTAATGTTGTTGTTCCTATTACTATGTCTTTTGTTCCAGTGAATGTTTCATCAACACCATCTGCATCATCAACATCCATTCCATACATTGTCTCTAATATTGTTGTGTTTGGACCGTCTTGGCCTACTACACCATTACCTGTAAGATTCAAACAAACTACATCACCCCAACTCGAGATGCTTTGGTTTGCTGCATATATCTCTCCAACTGGCGCAAATCCTGAACCAGCCGACCAATCATACATAGTATAGCCGTTTGCATCATCTAATGTTACTTTACCACTAATATTTCCATAGTAACCCTGCCATCTTTCTGTCAAAATTGTTGTGTTTATTGTCAACTGTGTAACATTTCCTGCTTGTGCTTCTATTTGTTTGACACCACCATCAAAATTTGTTCTTCTTTGGTCGTTATCTCTACTAATTGTATCAGGTCCATAAGGTGCTGCTATTGCCATAGCTGCCATTATAGCCAATACCAACAAAGCTAGAATTGCTTTTAGCGTACTCACTTTCATTCTCATTTTCATTTAACCTCCTTCTTGTTATACAATCTCGTTTTCATTTACTTTCACATTCTTCAATT
>CAZKBD010000169.1:0-1739 GCA_964550945.1 uncultured Methanosarcinales archaeon | reverse complement strand
TAGTTAGAACTATTTAAGAATTGGAAAAATTAAGAATTAATTTTTCCTTTCTTGTACAAAAAAACGCTTTGCGTTTTTTACGTAAGTAAATGACCTATCCATAATGCTCAAACTATTGCGTCCTTTACTATACCTCTTCAGAAATAGATGGTGGTATTGGCTCATTATGCTTTTTAAGGCTCTCGATATACCCACTAACAGCGTCTTTCATATTTTTTATAGCTTCCATTCTGGTTTTGCCTTGAGAAATGCATCCAGGCAGATTAGGACATTCGGCTATAAAAACTCCATCTTCATCTTTTTCAATTATAATCCTGAACCTCATCTTGGTATACCAATAATACTGACTGGCATTTATATCTTGTGTATTTTCTGGTGGTTAAAATCTCTCAAATAATCAAGTTATCGTTTGAACAAATCGAAAGATTTATATATTTATTTGAATAAATAGTTCAAATATGTGGATTCCAAGATGGCTATGGGAAAGGTACAGGGAATTAAGGTTAAAACTTGGTCTTAATGATAGGTTTAGCTTCAAACAAGCAAAAGGGATATTCAGCTACGACAGCAATGAGATGGTATATAAAACACTAAACAAACTAGAAAAATTGAATATAGTAGAGGTTGAAAGATCCAAGGATGATAACAGAGCAAAAACATACAAAATAGTTTTAGAGCTAAAGGACATTCCTTATGCAGACATTACAATTCCAACAAACTACCAGCAGGAGGATTCAGGTTTTATCCCTACAACGGGCTCTGCAGCTATTTTTGGAACAACATCTGTAAAACCAAGCGTTGCTTTTCAGAGGATGTATAATAAGGATGGGCATCAGCAGGTTACTATAGCCCCCAAGCCAACAGCTAAAACAATTGAGGGCTATCTTATTGAAAATATAACAAGCTATAAATCAGCTGAACCAATATTAAACATAATTAAAAAAGAAAAAATTGACTTTGACAAGGTAATTAAGAGATCAAATTCTTATCAAAGGAGGTATTTAGGGGCTTTATTGGAAATTTTAGCCAAACATAGAGAGATTAGGGATAAGCTTTATGAGCTGACTAAAAATGATAAAAGGGTATTTTCTATCTTTCCCAGAAAAGCCAAGAAAGTACCTGAAAAATATAAGGAAATTGCAAAAAAATGGAGAATCAACCTTAATATTGATGAGGTGAATATGGATGAATTATAAAGAAATTGAAAAATGGTCTTTAGAGCTGACAAATGATCTCTGCAATAGGATACTTAGCAAGATAAGTCATTTTGTGATAGGCGGATGGGCAACTACTGCCTATTGCGGCAATATTAGGCTCACTTTTGATGTTGATATAATGACAAGGCCATTAACAACAATGCCTGTTATAAAATCATTTGATAAAGATTGGAATACAAAAAAGGCATTTTATGGCGTTCAAGCTGAGCATAAAAAATTAGGAATACAAGTTCATATAAACTCAATAAGCTATATGCTAGACAGGACAACTAACACAAAGATTCCTGTGCCTGATGAATTATTTGAGAGTATAGGTAGAATGAAGATTAACGGGCTTTACTGCAAAAACACAATTGAAATTCCTGTATGCCCTTTTAATTATCTGCTTACATTAAAGGCTATCCCTAACAGGGCAAAGGACGATTTTGATTTTATATTGTTATGGCTGAACAGAGGTTATTCAGCTGAATAGTCAACGCGATAGATAGTTGCTAGATTTTAGCATAAAATTTGTTTTGTCAA
>CAZKBD010000168.1:0-1906 GCA_964550945.1 uncultured Methanosarcinales archaeon | reverse complement strand
CTGAATACGAGTATAAGGTTAATAGAAATTTGTCTCTTGGCTTTATGAAAAATAGAATAGTAGAAATACTTACTAGCAACAATCCTAAATATATGGAAGAACTAAAACAGTTGTTTAAAATAGAACCTGTGCCTATAAGAAAAAACAGAAAGTTCCCAAGAATTTTTCATAAGACTCGATTAAAATATCATATGAACGGCAAAAAAGCGGTTTAGTTATTTTTCTCTTTGTTAAATTGAGAGAATTCTCTTACTTATATTCGTTTATTTTTTATAAAAAAATAATCGGTAGTAGTTGTAAATAACAATATTAAAATGTTAAATGAGCATATTTGTTGCATTATCTTAAAAATTATGGAATGATTTAGTATGATATGGATGAAACTCATTTACTAACTTAATGACATTGGGTGGGGAGCACCCTACAATGTTTACAAAAGAACAAAACGAAACCCAATATATAAAATCTGCGAAAAGAATAACAGAGTTATGCAAAAGAGCAGGTATAAAGAAGCACAATAGCAAATTCTCAAACAAGATTTATGATAACTATCAACATGCAACACTGCAGTGTATAAGGCAGTATGAACAAAAAGGATATGAAAGATTTGTAAAAGACCTGCCTGACAAGCCACACCTTATAGAATTTCTAAAGCTGAAGAGTATACCTCACTTTACTGCTCTTGATAAATTTGCCCAAAGAATAAAACAAACTATCTTAGATTTAGTTCTGGCTATGGCTTTAGCCAGAACAGGAATTAAAAAGATTATTGGGGGGGTAGATGGCACAGGAAACAAGCCAAACAGGGCAAGCGTATACTATGTTTATAGGCTTGATTACTTCAAAAGAAAAAACAAAAAGAAGAAAAGAGGAAGGCCCAAGAAAAAGCGTAAAGTCCGACGATTTATCAAGGTTTTTCCTTTTGTTGAACTAAGGAAGCAAATTCCAATTGCTGTTGGATTTAGCAGAAGGTCTGGCAATGAGTCGCCTTATTTTGAGCCTGTAGCCAAGAAAGCTATGAAATGCGGGAAGCCATTCAAGGAAATTCCTTTAGATATGGGCTACGATGCTGAGCATGTGCATGAGTTCATAAGGGAAGAAATGAATGCTTTGTCTATAATTCCTGCAAGGAATGAAAAAGTTCCCATTTGGAGAACTCAAGGCAGGTATAGGAAGGAAATGAAAAGAGGCTATAGCAAAAAGAAGTATCATCAGCGCTCAAAGAACGAGACTGTAAATTATGTGGTGAAGCAGTTAATGGGAGAAAGTGTTTACGCATTAGACTGGAGAATGCAAAATAAGGAACTTTTGTTTAGGTATATCATGTATGCTACCTATCGTTTTGATAAAATTAAAGGAAATATTTTTTTGCTTGTTGTTTTATTAGTGGAAAATACAGCGATAATAACAAAAAAGTTAATTTCTGAGATAGAACCTATTTATTGGCGGAGAGGATTTCTATGGGGCCTTTAAAACGCAAAGTTTAAATATAACATAATCCAAAGATGGATTATAAATAGATTAAATAATAAATAAAGAGGTGTATATTTATGAAAAAAGGACAAGGCTTGCCATTAAATGTGATAATAATAGCTGCTATAGTTCTAATTGTCTTGGTTGTTCTATGGGCAATATTTACAGGAAGGATGGGAAAGTTCAGCACAGGTTTAGTTAAAGCTGAAAAATGTGAACCAGCTTGTAAAGCTATTGGGTATAGTGGAACACCCAGTGACGAAACAAAGACAAATTGTGTAGGAGAGGCAAAATATTTTTTGGGAACAGACTATGTAAAACAGGATGGTACTAAATATACCAAGGGGTGTTGTTGTACCGCATAAAGAGGTGTATAAAATGAAAAAAGGACAAGGCTTGCCATTAAATGTGATAATAATAGCTGCTATAGTTC
>CAZKBD010000167.1:0-1908 GCA_964550945.1 uncultured Methanosarcinales archaeon | reverse complement strand
TTCTATATCTACTAATGTCCTTCTTAGGCATTCGAAGCGCTCTCTTGGGAAAATTGACATTGTGGCGAAGAAGGGCAACCGCCTGGATTTGTACGAAGTCAAGTGCTCTTACAGGATTGTGAAGGCAAGAAAGCAGCTGAAGAGGATAAAAAGGATTTTAAATTTAGAAAATGTGAGAAGCTATTTCTACTGCGGGAATTCCAATGTGCTGGTGACTGTTTAGGGCTTTATAAATTTAATTGAATACTGATACTGTCACCTTTTCGTGATATGATTTAATCTCACATATTTTATGAGATTCAATAACCTATTTCTTTTTAATGGAAGAATAATCTCAGCAGCTTCTGCTGGAGTTTTTCCTTTAAGTTGCTGATGCGGATTCACAAAGTTATGAATAATATGATTTAAATTCATGAAATCCCTTGCACCTTCAAAGCTGCCAAATCCACCTCGCATTGTTTTAATTCTATCTTTAATTTTGCCATTGTACCTTTCTATATGATTATTGTTGTACTTTAACCCGTTCCTTTTTGCTTTGATTGGGATGCCAAATCTTAATTTGGCAACTCTTCCAAACAATGTTGACCAAGAAGATTTATAATTACAAAACTTATCACAAACAAAAGTAATAAGTTTTCTTCTCTTTTTTGGTTTGTGTTTTTCTTGAAAGTATCTTTCAAGAATCTGCTCGTAGCAAGTAATCTTTATCTGACCTAAAAATGCTTTGCATTTTTGAATAGTTCTTTTCTCGACGAAAAGATGGGCACTTACATATTTTGTGATATGGTCTATGCAGTTTAAATCATAATTATCTTCACCATTTACCTTAACATATTTTTCATCAAAATGCTGCCTTCCTTTTAGCTTTGGCTTTACGGACAAGTGAAGCGGATTTTAAAAAATTTGAATATTTTTTAGTCCAATCGCTAATAGTTTTTCTTGTAACTTTGACAGCATCATGCTGCCAAAGATGATATTGTGTTTTAAACAAAGACATTCCGTCATTGTGCATATGAACAGCTCGGGCAACATCTTCTTTATTATGGCGCATGCGTTCAAAGCCATCGGGCTCAACAAAAGTTGAGCGACAATCATTGCATCGATAAAGTTGTTTTGGGCCAGACTGATTGTATCTTTTTCCACGCTTGACAACATCTGATGATTTACAGTTTGAACAATTAAAAGATACCATAAACATCACCTCAAAGCTTTAAAGAATTAACTACTATATAAATATCACGTTAATTATACAGTATCTGAAAATGAATTAGGGTTGTTACAATGTTTTTTATTTGCCAAAATTTCAACGAACTTGAATAATGGGGCATTCCCCTGCAAAAGAAACCTTTTTATTATAACCCCTTCTAAGCGGATAACGATGGGAAAGAATACCTTAAAAATATATATTTCCCATTCAAGTAGGGGCTGTAGTATAGCTAGGTAGAATTCGTGGTTCGGGACAACCTTAAAATTGGGGTTATGAAAAGCCACGTGGCCCGTGTTCGAAATGTCAGAGCGCCAACGCTTTGCATCGAAATTCACGGCAGCCCCATTTTTTTCTAATATTTAAGGAATTACATGCCCAGCCATTTGCCAGGATTTAATTGCTTCAATGGGATAAACCAGCATGACAATATTGAGCGTTAAATTATCTTTCATCAATAGCAATAAGATTAATTCAATAAAAATCACTAAAGCCACGCTCATCCACACCTTCCAGCGCGCAGCCAACAGGAACCCAATAATCATCATGAGAATGTCGCTCAGAGAGTTGATAACACTGTCACCCACATATCCAAGCGAGATGGTTACTGCGCGGTAACGGTCAATTATTAGGGGTGAGTTCTCCATGATTTCCCAGACTGCCTCTATAATCACCGCAATCAAAAAGCGATAGCGGACAGGCAT
>CAZKBD010000166.1:0-1971 GCA_964550945.1 uncultured Methanosarcinales archaeon | reverse complement strand
TAATACCCCGCAGCTTGCTGCGGTTGGGATAGGCGATGCCAATATTTCGTTTTATTTTCTAGTATCTTACCTAATGCGTAAATTGTTTCGTCATCTTTCAAATTTATAGGGTATTCCTGATTTTCGATTAAATTAGGTATTGGAAACTTTTCAAAATCTTTCATATGACACGTTTTTACATCTAGACTAACCTGGGTTATTGGTTTTGCTCCGTTATTTATCATAATTGGTAAATATGAACTATCGTTCACATAAGGATAAAAAACGACATTAGCATGTGGTTCAATAGAGGCTTTTTCAATATATATCCCTAAAAATATCAATCCTACACTATATAATAAACTTAAAATAGCAAATATTATCTTCTTGGTCGTAATTCGAAATTTGCCTTTAGATTCAAGTGCTAATTTAGTCATACGAGAACGAATAGCTGATTCGCTTCGATTAGGTAATAAGTTGGATAATTCATCTATGGATTTATCTTTATTTTTATTCAGAATATTTATCTCTGATGTTTTCCATCGATCATTCATATTAAAAGGTATACTTGTTTAATTGTATAAATCTTTCCTTTTGAAGATGTGGATCATTTAAGGAATTCCCCGTTCTATTTTTAAAATTGTCCCCTATCAGTTCGTGCCACTAAAATTTAATTGGCCAGAACACTCATCAAAAGAACTTTTATCTTTTATCAATCCCCTATACACTTTAAGATACCCCTCAATATTATCTTTTATCAAGAACTTTTTTAGCTTTGTTTGATTGTATTTTTTGTGATATACCTTGACAATACCCTCTCCAATAGCTTCTGGTGATTTTGGTTCTACCAAAACAAATTTTCCTGAAATGACTTCTGGGATTGATGTTGTGTTTGTTGCTACTACTGGCTTTTGCATTGCGCAACTCTCTGCCACCGTAAATCCAAAGCCCTCTGTCAAGGATGGAACTACCACACAATCTGCTGCCTTTATACAGCTAGGGAGCTCGTTATAACCAACTGGATCTGATATAATCACTTTTTCTTCAATCTTCAATGTCTTAATTAAGCTAATAATGGAATCATATCCTTTTTTGTACGCCTTGTCTTTGCTTAGTATTAATAGTAACTTGGAATCTTTTATCTTTTCAGAAATTAATGGAACAGCCTTTACAGCATATTCTATCCCTTTTGATATTCCTGGCCTGCCATAAGTTAAATAAACAAAATCTTCTTCTAATTTCAGCAGGTTTCTTATTTTTTTTGAGTCATATTTATCGGGATTGAAGTGATTGTAATCAACTGCATTGTAAACAACAACCGACCTCTCTTTATTTTTATATAAATCAGTTTGTGTTGATTTTGACACACAGACAAAGCTGTCAAATTTTAACGAGATGACCAGATACTCAAGAAATTTGTGGAGTTGGGCATTTAAAAAATTCATTCCAGTCAATGATTTCCATTTATTGCCCATAACCTCATGGACAGTGATAATTGATGGTTTACCTAATAATTTTGCAGCAAATCTTGCAGGAACAGCCCCATTATATGTTGTGGTGTGGATTATGTCAGCTTTCTTAGCTAATCTTAGTGTTTTAGGTATAGCTAAAAATGAAAATAAATAACGATTTTGCAAGCAAGAGACTCTGTAAATTTTGACGCCATTAATCACCTCAAATTTTTTCGTGTTTTTTAGCTTATGGGTTATAATAGAAATATCATGCTCTTTAGCCAAATTCTCAGCTAGTGTTTTGAATACTAATTCTACACCGCCAATGTGAGGCACATAATTTTCCAAAACAAATAAGATTTTCATAGCATAGAAGACTGTAACAACCTATTTAAAGATTGTGAATGATTATTTCTTCTCTAAGGCTATCTTCCTAACAACTTCTTCCATCTTTTTTTGTAAATTCCTGACTAGAATATAAGTATAAAGCAGCGCCCCTATCAAGAACATGAATCCAAGTATAACTAATAAGTCCATTGCT
>CAZKBD010000165.1:0-1974 GCA_964550945.1 uncultured Methanosarcinales archaeon | reverse complement strand
ACATTGCCTTTGCAGCAAATCTTGATGTTCATAAACAATTGGATTGGAAAGTGGACAGTCCTCATAGACTTACTCTCAATGATGCATATCAAACCTTAATTAAATCGGGTTTAGAGTTAGAAAAGGATAAGCATGATATCTACAAAGTTAATGCAATTAAAGATTCTTTAACAGAGATAGTAAGAATGTATTGGGGTGTTCCTAGGGATGAGTACCGTGAAGATTTCAATTGGGCAATACAGCAATCTCTACGACTATTAAAAAAATATGTGGAAAGGTATGCAACTGCAAGACATTAAATTCAGTGATATCAAATGACTAAAAAAACTCAAGAATTTGAAAAGAGAAATCCAGATTTTGCTGTAGGTGAATTATACAACTTTGTCTTGGCGTATGTTACAGGACCAGAAATCCTAAAGCACGATGACCCTAAGCTTATTGGCATTCCATTTATGTTTTTTATTGGCGACATCTCTGATAATTATATGGGTATAAAAATGGAGGATATAGCAGCACGATTAAAAAAGAAAGGGATTCCATATTTATCCCATTCTAAATTTAATGATATTTTTGAGGATGCACATATAACGTTTAAAGCACCTCCCAACATAGTTTATGCAGGAGATAAAGAAATTACTCTTGAAGAATTGGTAGGCAATATAATACGCCCAGATTCCTGTTCAATACCCGGATGTCTTCCTAATTTTTTTGGTTTATTATTGAAGGAACCTAAATTTGAAGGGAGAATAAAAGTTAGAAGTGAAGAAGATTATAAAAAAATGAAAGAACAAATATTACCTGAAGTCCGCAGAGAAAGGGCTGGAAAAGAATTTTATGCAAGCCGATTAAACAGATTGCTTAATCATCTTTCTCTTAGTGAACCACCTAAAACCCCAATAGACGATCAAATCAGATACTACAGATATGGAGGTGATCCACTTTTTTAATAGAATTGTGTTTGACTTAAAATTTATGTGTTTTTTAGGAAAAAACTAATAATCTCATTCCCTAAACTCTATATCATCAATTATCCCGTCAGAGTCCAAGTCTATGCCTTCAACTACATTTGCCTTGATGCCTGAATTGTGGATGTTGCCATTTGTTATTTTCTTGAAATCCTTCAAAAATGCGATGATTGCAGCCCTTGTCCCTGAAAACCTTTTGCCTGCAACAACCAAAATATATTTGTCCTTGTTGAAGGGGCTTTTTGCCTTTACAATCAAACCGCATTCATCCTGAGGGTAGGTTTCACTTGAAATGGTTGATTTAATGTTTCCATTTTCAAATCTTATTGGCAGTTTTGAATTAACTTTTTCAACAATCTTGTTTACAACAGGCCCCCCTATGAGAATTAAGTTGTTTTGTAAATCCTCATCTCTTACTTCTGTGTCAAGCTTTACATTGAACTGGGGGACATAATTGAGGAATGTGCCCAAGAACAAAGCCAAGTCCATTCCGTAATAGCCGTCCCTGCTTCTTGCCTTGTCAGGGCCATGAGGATCCGGAGAGCCTACAATAATCAGGGCATCAAGCTGCCCGTCCCTGATGAAAGGCTCAAGAAATTCTGACTCGTTCCTTATTTGTGCAATTTTGCTTGTTGTCTCAAAATCTTTGAACTTGATTACAAAAGCAGGCTCTGTCAATGCATAGAAATTTGCTGTTGCTCCCTGCTTTGTTTCCTTTCTGACGATTTTGATAATGCCTGCCTTCTCCAGATTCCTTATGTGGTAGTATACTTTCTGCTCATGCACTTTCAAAGCTTTTGCTATGTCTATAGGGTACATTGCCTCTTTTGCCAGCAAACTAAGTATCCTGTGGGCTAATCCCGAGCTTACACATTTTGCATGCTCAGCGCTTATTTCTTTGGCAGGCAAAGAGTAAATCTCGTTCTTTTGCTTGTCTATTATGAACATAACAATAAGAAAGCGGAACTACTATAAAAAGTTTTTTAATGGTGGTATAATTTAAGTGTTT
>CAZKBD010000164.1:0-2020 GCA_964550945.1 uncultured Methanosarcinales archaeon | reverse complement strand
AATAAGTATTCCTGGCACGCAAAAGAGCATTCAGGAGTTTATCCATGATCTTAGACAAGAAGCACAAAAATATGAGTCCATCGCTAAGCTCAATCAGAACATTTCTGAGGCCGATGCAGAACTGGCGAAACTAAGAAGAAATTTGTCAGCTCTAAACCAACAAATATTTCCAGAACTAAGGGAATTGAAAAAGTCACTGTCATACGATCCTAGAGAGTACATTGATACCTCAGTAGAAAAGGAGAAGGAAGAGTTGGAGAAGGAGTTGAATAAGTGCCAAGGGAAATTTGAAGAGTATGACATCAAGTACTCAGCAACAGGAAAGCCAAGCGAGAACGAGATAAGGTCTCTATGCGGAAAAAAAATGAAGGAATATGAATTCTTTACCGAGGAACAGTTGCGGGAAAAAATAAGGGATATGGAAAAAGAGATGAATACTGAAAAAGGAAAAATAAGAGATCTTGAACACACACAAACTGCGCTATCTACGGAACTAGACCGGCAGAAAAGCAATAAACCTCACAATTATCAGAACCATTTAGAGTTCTTGAACCAGCTACTCGATATGCTCGAATCGATGGAAAATAAGCTTAAGATAGAGTATTCTAGGTATATCAACATTATAAAAGAGAGGGAGGAGCCTTCCGAAGATAACAAGGAGCAAGTAGAATACAACGATGCAGTGTTTACTTTTCTAGCAAATAGGATAGGCAAATTTAGGCATATAGATAAGGAATACTCCGCGGTAAGGGTAGACCTAATAAAAGGGATTATCTTCACAGAGGGGAAGAAAAAAATTCATTTGACTGATATGGGTACTGGGCAAAGCCAAAGTGCTTACCTTAAAGGACTGTTGAATACCTCCGACAAGAGAAAAATGATTGTCTTGTTTGATGAAGTAGCAATGATGGATATGAAATCCCTTGATCCAATCTATAAAAAATTCAAAGAACTTTATGATAAAGGAAAACTGCTAGTTGGCGTTATAGTACAGAAAGGGGACGATGTTAAAGTGGTGTCTAAGGTTGATTATGAGGTAGATTAAAAATGGAATTAATAGACTGCCTAGAAAAATTTTATAATGCTCTTTACAGCAGCCTTATAAAACAGTATAAGAAAGAGAAGTGTAAGTCAATTATTCTCTGGTTCTTTGATATAAAGAGTAATGATAGGCTTAGGATAATGCATGAATCAAGGTTAAACCAGATAAAGATTCCAATGGAGATTTTGGATAAACTATTGAACAAGGGGTTTATCAGGGAAACTGATGAGATGGGTAAATATGTAATTACGGCTAGGGGCATTTGGAAGTATGAGTCAGAAAGAGGCATAATATCTCAAGATATTCTGCTCCAGAGCGTAGATGATAAGTATTTCAACACATACAATGAAACCACAAAACCATTATCAGACAGACATAAGATAATTGTATTTTCATTGATTGCTACAAGAGCATTTTCGGAGAAATCTACTGCCGATTTAAAAAGAGGGGAAGAAGCCCTGAATGCATGGGAGGAGATTATCAATAAGTCCTATGAGCTATTGCATTCATTGGGGGCAGTTGGTGTTTTAAGTGACGAAGAATTGTATGGAAAGCCCGGAAATGAACATAAGGTAAGTAATTTGATAAGGCATAGTGATGAAATAGGCAAAAGAACAAGGGGGATATATAAGGTTGCAGTTACTAGAAATCAAAGGTATTACTTAGATTTATACAGAGAAGGAAAGATAAATACCGAAGGCCTGAAGTTTTTATTCAAGCAAATTTTTGGAGATAAAAAAATATCATATGCTGAAGTAGACAGAATATATAATTTCTGTGAACAAATTGCGACAACAAAAAACATTTATGTTTTTGATATAAAGGAGCATATTTTCCATAAACCAGAATTTGATACAAGAGTAAGAGATGCTTTACTAACTTTGTGAGTAGCTTAAGGGTGTTAACAGAATAAACATCCCCGACTTTATTCCCATTTGGGTTTAATACCCCGCAGCTTGCTGCGGTAGTTTAATAAAT
>CAZKBD010000163.1:0-2059 GCA_964550945.1 uncultured Methanosarcinales archaeon | reverse complement strand
TGGAGTGAACCCCATTTAGTTGACAGTCAGTTAACGAATATTTGTATTTAAAACCTCCGTTTCAAACTCTTCAGGCGGCATATACCCTATGGATGAATACAGCCTCTTTTTGTTGTAAACAATATCAATAAATTCTTTGATATGGTTATATGCTTCATTAAATGTCTTGTATTCTTTTAGATACACCTCCTCGACTTTAAGCGTCTTCATAAAGCTCTCAGCAAAGGCATTGTCATAAGGGTTGCCTCTCCTGCTCATGCTTATCTTTATCCCTAACTCTTTAAGACGATTGACATATTCATTGCAAGCATATTGGACACCCTGATCTGAATGATGAATCAAGCCATCTATGCCCATATGAACTCTAGATTTAATTGCCATATCCAGGGCATTCATTACAAGCCCTGCATCAATCCGCCTGCTTAATTCCCATCCAATGCACTTTCTGCTGAAAACATCAATTATGACAGCAAGGTAAACATGCTCATTCACCAAATGGACATAAGTTATATCAGACACCCAAAGCTGGTTTATTCCTGTTGTGATTATGCCTTTGGTCAGATTTGGATAGACTGGATAATCGTGGTTTGAGTCTGTAGTTGTAATTCTAAATTTCTTCTTTGGCTTACATAAGAGATTCTCATCGTGCATAATCTTAAGCACTTTCTTATGATTAATAGCTTGTCCCTTGCGATGTAGTTCAGCAGTTATTCTCCTGTACCCATATTTTGGGAATTCTAATGCAATGTCATGGATTGCAGACCTAATAGGGATGTCTCCCGTGGAATTGCCTTTCTGCTGCCAATTATAATGAGCTTGTCTGCTGATATTAAGGCATTGGCAGGCTTTAGAGATTGTAATCTGTCTTGAGCTAATCATTTTAGCAATGACCTCCCTTTTCTTTTCTCCTCTAATTGAAGCTGCTTCAATCTCTCGTAAACTTTTTTTAAAAAGAAGTTCTCTGCGTATAGCTGGCCGATTAGCCTGTCCTTTTCGGCTAGTCTTGCATCTTCCTTCCATATGTTGCCACGACCTTTGAATGCCTCTTTAGGATTCTTTTCATAGTCTATTCTCCACCCACTTACAGTTGATGGAGCTAAACTATGCGCTCTACATACTTCAGCTAGCCTCTTTGTCTCAAGCTCTTTTAGGACTGATAACTTAAATTCCTTTGAAAACTGTCTTTTTATCCCCATTTTTGCACCTCTTGTTCAGCACTTAATTGCATGCTTATATTCGTTTTCTATGTGTCAACTTTTAGGGGTTCAGTCCAAAGTTCGCAATCGCCGTCTATCAAAAGAACGAAGTGATATATCAAGGCATAGAATTAGGGGCAAGAATTGTTTGAATTATTTTCTTCTAAAAATTTGGATATATCTGGTACTCGTATCTTTTTGAGGGAGTGGCATTTTATATCCGAATTGAGAATCACCTTAACCAATGTCTAATCCTTCTTGTTTTAATCTGCCTATATATCTCATTATTGCAGTTGTATCTTGTGGATTATTAGGTACGTGAAAAGGTTTTTCCCAGTATTCGCCAACATTAAACCTGCCTAAAAGTTCTACTGTTTCACTTAGAGTGGAGTCTGTTGCTTCAATAATATCATCAGATAATTCGCGTCTTTTCATATAATAAGGTAAATAACGCAACTATATAAATCTTTCGGTTAGATAGTCTTTTATAAGTAGTAACAATTCTTGCCCCTTCCTACTTTTAGGCGATTGCGAAAATTGCGTATAACTTATAGAATTAGGCGAAGTTTTTGCCCTCGAAAAATTCCCCTCGAAGTTTGAGGCAACCCACAAACTTCAGAGCTGGAGAATTTTTCAGAGATGGCAAAAATTTGGGAGAGCAGGGGAAAATGCTTGGCATTTTAGCGAAGCGACCCTGCGAACCGCCTAATTCTTGTTAAGTTCGTTTCCAGCTACGAGCGAACAATGTCATTAAGTTAAGGATTTTCCCTTTCTCAAACTATCCAGTTCTTTTAAGTCTGCTAACAATTTCTTTGTTGTTCCGAGGTATCTTATGTTTATAGTTATGTATTTTCCCTTCTTTT
>CAZKBD010000162.1:0-2068 GCA_964550945.1 uncultured Methanosarcinales archaeon | reverse complement strand
CCCAGTTTATCAGTTTTGCTTTTCCTTTCTGGAAAACGAGCACTCCACCAGGCTAAGCTACGGAGCCATGAAAGATACGCCCTAGGACAGACTCGAACTGTCGACCTCGTGATTTCTAAACCTAGTTTAACAGTCACGCGCTCTTTATAGTTTTCTGATAAACAGAAAAAACCTACTAAGCTACTAGGGCATTTCATTCTTCAGAATTAAAAAACCCTTTATATAACTTTCGCTATCTTAGTAAGCGACACAATTGCCCGATAAATAATGTCGTTTACTATCTTCTATTTTTTAGTTTCCTTATTAAAAGAAGCAGCAATACCAATAAAATCGAAGCACCAAAAGCTGAGCCATAAACCATAATATTTGCTTTGCTTAATCTGATATCTTCAGCATCAATGCTAAGCTTCAAACTTTTTGTTTTGCCTGTTGGCTTGTAAATCCTTATCTCTTTGGCATTGTCAAAATATGGCAAAATCAAGGCAAAATCAACCTTATCAAGCAAAATATATCCTCCAGAAAGCCGTTTAGTCACTTCAGCGCTTGAATCCAGATAGATCCTCAAAGGAACTTCAAATTTGAATGAATACAATAATTCATCCTTATCTGAAATGATTTCGCAGACATAATACCCATCATCTGGCTGTATCTTATTGTCAGGGTAATAGCCATATTTGAGTAGCTTGTCATTTATGCTAAATTCTCCTTGATTATAGTTAAGGCTGATAACAAAAATCCTGCCAAAAGCATATGCGCTGCTGGCTAAAACCAGAATTACTATAAACAACAGCACTAGTTTAGCTTTCATCTTTGGTACACATCCAGCTTATTGGTGATTTCTTTTTGGTTAACAGGCCCGTAATCATCTGTGCTGAGGCTGTTCATTATTGAATCCATTGTTGGCCTGTAACAGCAGCTATATCCATTATACGTGCATCCCTGGTAGCATCCAACCCCTTCAACATCATTCCATTTATCGCATCCTTTTGTATCGCAATTCGCATAAGATTCCTGGTCAAAATTCTTAACATTGTTATCAGTGTATTCATCAGCCAATTTAGCAAAAGTATGCCCGAACTCATGCATTAAAAGCAAAGCATCATCACCCGAGTTTATAGTAGCAATAATCCCTTTTGCGCTCGATCTGGTGCCTCTCACCAGATTTGTCACTGCTCCTATTTTGACAAGAACAACAATATGGTCTATCGGGCATTCAGAAGCTAGCTGCTCAACTAAATAATCGTCACAGATGACATAGCTGCCAATCCCGTAAGGAACCACTTTGCATCCGATACCCTTAAAATTGTCAATCCTATAGAAGTTAATCTTATCTAGCTTATCTGAAAAAGGCTTTACAGCACTAAATTTTTGCACATATCTATTCACATCAGAACTGAAGCTATCAGCATCCTTATAAGAGCTTCCCAAAAAAACGACATCCTCGCTATTTTCAGGCTCATCATTATAAGATATAGTTACACATTCAACCTCTTTGTCACCTAAATTAGCCGCGCTTACTAAGGTACTGTTACCAATACTCTCTAATCTCAGCTTAATCTTTCCATTAACAGCCTTCACGCAAAGCGGATTTTCATTCAAAGCAAGATAAGCTATTTTGACAGGCATGTATGCTTCTATCGGGTTAATAAATAGATTGTAATCGCCATACTTTTCCATCGCCTTGTTCAAATCCCCATCAACCAGCTCATTAAAATTTTTGTTTTCATCAACAAAACAAACCTTCTCTGTATTGCTTGGCACTGCAAATGTCTTTTCAGCCACTGAACCAAAACTATCAAGGCTTTGCTTCTCAAGAGATGTTTTTAAGCTATTTTCAAAATTGATGATGTCCAGCTCATTATTTTTCCGGCTAAAATCCTTCAAAACTAAAAAACCAATAACAAGCACAGAGATAGCTATAAGAGTGATAATAATATAAGCAAAATTCAATCCCAATTGGGCTTTCCTCATTAGCAAATTACTTACAAAGAAGGTATATAAATTTTGTTATTTAACTGAAGTTTAACAGTTTCCTTTTAAACCTAAATAGGGTTTGCACTAGGTCTAA
>CAZKBD010000161.1:0-2075 GCA_964550945.1 uncultured Methanosarcinales archaeon | reverse complement strand
AGCAGGGAATTTTGGCTGATTATTAAATGTGTAAACTAATTATCAAATTGAACAAAGCAATATTTAAATAGTATGCAACTATCTTTATTCTAATGATCAAAAGGTTCGGATTGTTAGCTGTAAATTTGGTTTTTGGTTTATTGATAATTTGGGGTGTAACCATGCTAAGAGGCATAAGTGGTGTAGCTAACTATCTCATCTTTTTTGCTAACTTGATAGTGTTATTCCATATTTGGTGGGGTGCCAGCTTTTTATTTACAAAGGTAAGCTTACCTAAAGGGGTTTTTGACTGGTTAATTGCCTTTGCCATTCTAATTGCATTGATGCTAAGTGCCTACTACATTACGAATGCTAAGATGTGGTTTTTAATTTATTCTGTTAATTTCAGTTTAGTTGTTTTATGGTACTTGAGGTATACACGATATAAATTGAATAATATGCAAAAAGAATATCTAAAAGCAAAAATTAGGGTGGAAATAGGGGTTATCTTATTTTTTTTTCTTGGGTTCCTTAATTTAGCATTATTCAATTTTGAGTGGAATTATTTGTTCGGTGCATATATGGCTGTAATAGGCCAAATACCTTTTATAATATACCTTGTGTTTATCAAGAAAGTGTATAATATATGCTAACTGCATTTAACTGGCATAACCTAAATGATTTCTAATCTATTAGGGGGGCTTTTCATCAGCCAAGATAACCAATCTCCTCTTTTACATCTGTTTCATCCACCCAGGACTCTACTAACTTGTTTAATGCTTTTGTAAGCTCTTTTTTTATCTCGTTCCAATCATTTACCAGCTTTTTAATGAAATCTGCTGATTCTTTTTCATTATAGTTTAAGATCAAAAGATCACCTTTCCTAATCGAGATCATAATCTTCCTTAATAAAGAGTATAAATCCCTTTTTTCATTGTCTTCGAAGATTCTGCATTCGTGCATGCCGACTAATGAAGCAGTATCTGGAGACATAACATTGTTAAGAAGCTTCACATATTCATCAAGCTTGTTTACTCCTTTTGTTAAGATGCTTTTTAGTAAAAATGAATCGTTATCAATGCTGCTTATGTCAAACTCTAGGTCAAGAGCTTCAAAATCAGGAAGCTTATACTTGGTTTTCAGCTTGTTGTATTCTTCGATTATGTCTTCTTTCATTGTCAAAAACCCCGCATCAGAGATGGGTGGCATGATTGTGATTATGCAACAACTGCAAGTTGTTAATTGAAAATCAAGGATTTTCAATTTGCTCAGAAATGTTAAACATTTCTGACATTTGACGCTCAGAATTCCACCAATACCTTAGTGGTTTTTGAGCACACAGAATTCCACTTGACCACCAATCGCAGATTGGTGGAATTCTGTTGTTTAAAAAAAGCCTCCGGAGGGATGTGCGCCCTCGACCTGCTGATATCTTTGTTAAATACAAGTCAGCCGCAATAGCTACTATGCTACGGAGGCATACTTAGCCATTCCGAGCATTGCGAGGAATGCTTGGGTATCTATAGGGTAAGACCCTTAGACTGCAATGCTACGGAGGCGTATCTGTTTGGATTTATTAAGGTATTTAAAAAAGTTATTGTTTTTTTGATTTGATTACAAAAAACATATAAATAAGGGCTATTTCTTTTTGATAAAATGCTAGTGGGGGTTGTAGGCAAACTATATATACTACCTAATCATTTTCATTTTCTATTATTTTAATTCAATATCCAAATCACTTCAATAATAATTCAACAACTAAATAATAATTTTCGCACTTTTGCTGAAAATCAATTAGGTGGTTTCATCGAAATAAACGTTTGTGATTTAAAATGAATTCAAATAATAATCCAATAAATATATGGTGTTTAGGTACTAAAATAAATATTAAACTAACCAGTAGTTTTATTGATTTGGTTAATGAAAAAATCAAAGAGAAATACATAACTAAGAGAAAGGTTCATAAGAAATTAATAGGATATTACAGTGTCCCTTTCTCTGTTTTTAAAGATAGGATGAAGCAAAGTTACAATTATTTTGTAGATTTAGAGATTTTATTTAATTTATGTAAAATTTTGGATATTCCTTTAGATAAA
>CAZKBD010000160.1:0-2114 GCA_964550945.1 uncultured Methanosarcinales archaeon | reverse complement strand
CATAAATAGATACGCCTATTTAAATAAACTGTGAAAGTTTAGTTACTGCTTCTGCCTCTTGCACAAATACTGGATAGAGGCACGACATTCATCCCACAAATATGTCAGAAATCAAAGATTTCTGAGCACAGTCAAAAATCTTGGGTTTTTGTTGAATTTGATGGTATTCTGCCTACGATTTTATAACAAAATAAAAAAGTTTACTGTCTTTCTTTTAATAAGGCATCAACCACAGACGGGTCTGCCAATGTTGTTACATTCCCAACATCAGTGCCGCCGGCAGCTATCACTTTTAAGATTCTTCGCATAATTTTGCCAGACCTTGTTTTTGGCAATGCATCTGCAAACTGTATTTTGTCTGGCTGCGCTATTGGTCCGATCTCCTTTCTTACATGGAGGGATAATTCCTTCTTAAGTTCATCTGTCTTTTCTATGCCTTGCTTTAAGGTTACAAATGCATACAGGGCTTGTCCCTTTATTTCATGGGGCATTGGCACAACAGCTGCTTCAGCTACTTTTGAATGGCTTACCAATGCGCTCTCAACTTCTGCAGTTCCTATCCTATGGCCAGAAACTTTAATAACATCATCAATCCTTCCCATGAGCCAATAGTCACCATCTTTATCAATCCTAGCTCCATCCCCTGCAGAATACACTCCTGGGAATTGAGTCCAATATGCTTCAATAAATCTCTGGTGGTTTCCGTAGATAGTCCTCGTCAATCCTGGCCATGGCTTTTTTATCACTAAATAACCGCCTTCGTTAACATCAGCTTCTGATCCGTTTTCCCTTAGGACAGCTGGCTCAATACCGAAAAACGGCCTGTTTGCAGAAGCTGGTTTTAAAGTCATAGCTCCAGGCAAGGGGGTTATTAAAATACCTCCAGTCTCAGTCTGCCACCATGTATCTACAATAGGGCATTTGCCATTTCCAATGTTCTTGTGATACCACAGCCATGTTTGAGGGTTTATTGGCTCCCCCACAGTTCCTAGTAGCTTTAGCGAACTTAAATCATGCTTTTTTATTATGTCTTCACCGAAGCGCTCTATAGACCTAATAGCAGTTGGTGCTGTATAGAAAATATTAACCTTAAATTTTTCTACAACCTGCCAAAAGCGGTCATTACCAGGATAAGTTGGAACACCTTCAAACATTAGTGAAGTTGCAGCATTCGCCAATGGCCCATATACTATGTAGCTATGGCCCGTTATCCAGCCAATGTCAGCAGTGCACCAATAAATATCTTTTTCGTGATAATCAAATATGTACTTGAATGTTTGGGTTACATAAAGCAGATATCCTCCAGTTGTATGCAATACTCCTTTTGGCTTTCCAGTTGTTCCAGAAGTGTATAATATAAATAAGGGATCTTCTGCATCCATCTCTTCTGCTTTGCACTCGTCCGATATATCTTTAGCAGACATTTCATCATCCCAATAGCTATCTCTTGATCTTTCCATCGCAATTCTGCTATTTGCTCTTTTTGCAACTATTACTGATTTTATACAGGGGCATTGTTTTACTGCTTCGTCTGCAATTTCCTTTAATTGGATTGTTTTGCCAGCCCTGAAGCTTCCATCAGCAGTGATTAACATTTTACATTCACTGTCAAGAATCCTGTCTTTTAGGGATTCAGCGCTAAAACCTCCAAAAACAATGCTATGGATTGCTCCTATCCTAGTGCAAGCTAACATTGTTACTGCTAATTCAGGTATCATTGGTAGGTATATGCAAACCCGGTCTCCTTTCTTTATGCCTTTCTTTTTCAATACATTTGCGAATCTGCATACTGATTTGTGAAGCTCTTTGTAGGTTATTTTTTTAACATCCTCTTCTGGTTCACCCTGCCAGATTAGAGCTATCTTGTCTCCATCTTTTTTTAGATGCCTATCCAAGCAATTATAAGAAACATTTATTTTACCGCCTTTAAACCATGTGAAGTTAACTTTTTCCTTGTCCCATTCAAATACAGAATTCCATTTTTTGAACCAGTGAAGCACCTCAGCTTCTTTAGCCCAGAAAGCAGCTGGATTTGCAATTGACTCCGCATAAATCTTTTGATATTCAGCTTCGCTTTTTATGTAAGCCTTTTTGCTGAAAGAAACTGGCGGATT
>CAZKBD010000159.1:0-2115 GCA_964550945.1 uncultured Methanosarcinales archaeon | reverse complement strand
AATGCTTCATCAGTAAATATACCAAACAACCTTTTGGTATTGAGCATATATGTAAATGATACAACAGGTGCCGGGAATTCAGCTCCAGCAACAACCCATACCTTGAAGGTAGAGAATGAAGCAATAAATGTATCTTCATTTACAGCGCCATCCAGCATCTATGTGAATCAGACAATAACTATAAACACAACTGTGTTTTCATGGTATGGAAAGCCTGCTATTAACTTTAATCTAACGAATTCGTCAACGACTGATGGAGTAACATTGAATGCTACTTGTACTGTGCTAGATGCAAATGCTAGTTTGTATTATTGTGCAAATATTACTAATACGAGTGTTTTAACACCACCATTTGCAGGAAATACTTCAACTATTTCGATTGTTTATGCAAATCTTTCTAATAGTGGTGCATATGTTGATACCTCATTGCCTTCAGCATTAACTACTACATTTTATGCAGGTAAAACAGTTACAGTAGATGCTGCGCCAAGTACATCAACTATTAAGTTTGTGGGGTCTGATGTTTGGGTGACAGGGGCAGCAACAGCCCAGACTGCATTTGTGGGTTCAACGCTCCAGGATATCCAAATTATAGACACTACTTTGAATAACACAGTAATTACGCTAAATGATGTTAATTTGACAGCTATGACTAACTTTACTTTTGAGATTGTTGCTCCCAACAGGAGCAATGGTACAAACTATTCAAGAATCCAAGCCTCACTTACTACAGGTGTAGCAACACTTTTAACATCTGTAGTAATACAACCTAAGATAAACAACGCGAGCACAACAGGATTTACAGGAAGCACTATAGCATTTAATTGCACTGCATTAGGTGTTACCTGTGGTGCTAGTACAAGGGTATATAAAGCAAACTTTAATACAACTACTAATTTAACAACAGCAGGAACATGGACAAAGATTACTGATGCAAACACAGCTTGGAGCAGCCCTATATTAACCGTAACTGTAGATAGCTTCTCTATATTTGCTTTGGCTACGCCATATGTGGCACCTACAACTGAGACAACAACTACAACAACATCAAGCGGAGGAGGAGGCGGTGGTATTGGTTACAAGCTAGTGGGCAAGATTACGGCATTTGACTTGATTGATATGATTAGGGATTTTTATGAAGGAACTTCGAAAAAGACGGCATTTGACATAATAGACTCAATAAGGAAGTTTTATGAGGAGGAAGCAAAATGAGAAAGACTATTGTTTATGTGGTAATGGGTTTGTTAGTGTTGAGCGTTGTATTTGCAGCATCAGTAAGCAGGGAGTTACCCAGAAGAGCTGATCCTAACGGTGATGTAACGGTTAAGCTGCTGATTTCAGGAGCAGATTCAAGTGGTGTAATGGCATTAGAAGAGGAATTGCCAGTAGGGATTGTTGTTAAGGAATGGAGTATTACGGGTGCTAAGGAAGCTAAGAGTGATATAAATACCAGGGAAAAAGATAATAGGTATGCTTGGGAGTTTACACCCAGCGGTTCCTCAGCTACAGTTGAATATACAATAAAGTTGGGAGCAAGCGACGTAACATTCGGGACATTGGTTTATTTTGATAAATCCGGTCAGGGAAAGGTTGATACACAGACATTAAATGTTGCTCCAATAACATGCGGAGATGGCATCTGTGAAGGAAGTGAAAATTCAGATAATTGTGAAGCAGATTGCCCAAAACCAGCAGTAACTCCACCAACACCTACTCCACCAGCAGAGGGACCAAAAGAGGCCGTTAAGAAAACACCAATGACTGGCATAATAATTGTTGCAGTAATAGTTATTATTGGGATAATAATCTATTTGGTAATGAGGAAGAAGAAAGGAGGAACAGTTTAGGAGAGTAATCCCTTAATTCTTTATCTTCTTTTTATTCTTTTATCTTATTCTATTAAAATAGCTCCATAACCTACTGCAGAGCTGTAATCTTTGATAATATCCCCAGATGTATAATAGTGAAGTAATTTGGCTTTTTTAGCCCCTAAAAGCTTACAGGTGGCTATAGCGACTGATATCGGTGTTCTACCGCATATAGTGGCCCCTGTGTTGTTTATATAATCTAAAAATCCAGCAGAATCTAGTTTTTCAATTTCGTCTATTGCTCCCT
>CAZKBD010000158.1:0-2194 GCA_964550945.1 uncultured Methanosarcinales archaeon | reverse complement strand
ACGTTAAACTCAATAAATTTGAAGTCCTAACGAAACGAAGAGGGCAGTTTTCCGGATAGTAATAAAGGGCGTTTTGAGAAGTAGGTTAATATCTTTTCATTTCCGTCTAATATTTAAACTTAAAGCTCTTTGCTATTTGATAAAAGAGATCTTTGTATTCCTGCCATCTGCTTATTGGTGTGTTAAGGGAGATAACAAAGTATCTATCCCCTTTCATTGCTATAATTAATGACGCCATAAAATTAATATCCTGCTGAGTAAAAGTTATCTCCAGAGACTTTGCCGGCATACCATCTATAGTTTTCTCACTTGAGCTACTAAGAGCAGCAGAGGGAATAGTTTTAATCAAATCGTCTTTTATTGTATCAACTATCTGGTTTAGAGTCCTTCCTTGCACATTATCAAATGACACAGTAATATAACTTTTAAAATTAATTCTTTGAGCATTTGGATCTTCTGGGTGGACTTCATTAACATTAATGATTGTAGCTAAAGTTCCTGGGAATTGAGCTTGTGTAGACCATCCTTGAGGAACTGAGATTGTAAAGTAATCACTTTCAAATATATTTTGGGAGGTTTTGCCTTGAAAAGGGGATTGCTCTTGGCCAGCAGGAGGGTACAAGATGTTGCCTTCTAAACATTTGGGCGGTTCAGAGGGATCACTAAGAGCGCAGACTTTGTAGGTGGCTTGATAGGAAGTAAGCGGTTCAACAAAAAGTAGTTCAATGCCTTTGTCTTGGTCAACTTGGCTGAGTTGCTCTGGCTTCCACTCAATTTTGAGTCCTTCACTCCCAAATTCTATCCACACAGGCATTGAGAGTTTGCGGTTTGTATTAATTTTAATTTTATTTCCGAATCCTTTAGCGCTGATAAGTTTGAATTCTGGAAGTTCTCTGGGCTGAATCAATGCCATCTCTGCCTTAGTTTGTGGAGTAAGGGCTGATTTTTTTCCATTCAAAACACGACCATGGTAGGTCCAAATCTGGCATTCAATTGCACGCGCTTCTGCACTGCGGCAAACCTGCTGGACTCCAAAAAGTCTGTTTGACTCACTATCCCATGTCCTGTACGCGGCATCGTAGTAAGTCAGCCTGTCACCACTAGGAATGAGTTGTTTTTCCAATTGATTTTTATCAGGATCATAGACGACAAAATATCTCACATTTCCTTCTCCTTGATGCATTTCCTGGTAAGGCTCTTGGTAAAGTCCATACAACACCCCAGTGTTAGGATTAATGCCAAAAATGCTAAAACTGTTTTTGTCGCGAAGTATTCGCCAGTTGCTACCATCTAAATTTGCAAAACCCAAATTTTTACGCTCTTTAACATTAGGAACTCCTTCCCTAGAATAAGTGGTTGGCTCGCTGAATGATATATAATAAACATAGAATCTTTGCCGAGGGATATCAAGGGTAATAAATGGCCAAGTATTGTCATAATCGGTTTCAGTTAAGCGCATTTCTTGATAATTACTGCCATCACCATTTACCCTAGCCAACCACATATCTTTATTATCAAAAGTCCTTGGAGTGCGGGCACGCGGAAAAACAATATAGATAGTATCACTTGATTCATCATAAGCCATATTTGGAATAAAGCTCATTTCAGTATTTTGTGTATGCACAGTTTCCTTAAAACTTTCATCGTCTAGGTTAATTCTAGCTGTGGTGATTTGATTATCTTTAGTATATACAAGGATAAGACGATGACGAACTGTGTCAAGGGCAATGCTGATTGTATCATCAATTTCATCATTGCTGATTAGCATTCTCTCATTGCGCCATTTTTCCTCATTCGGCTTTTTGACTGCGGTAATTAGGCGTCGTGGAATCTTTTCTGCTGCGCCATGCTCACTACCAGTTCGGTAAAAGTAGTGCAAAAGGTCATCTTTTGGATCGTAGATAATTCCTGGGCGTTGTTTGTTTTCATAGGAGCTGGTTTGCTGCACCTGCTTCCAATTATTTCCGTCTAAATCAGAGGTTGCTGTCCATATCTGCCAGATATCATTATCGTCCATAACTTTAAAGACGTAGTATATTTTGCCACGAGCTTTATCAATAGCAAAGCTAGGCTCATATTTGGTATAGGGGGAAAAGGTTTGCTGCTTTTGAGTAAATTCTGCGAGACTGTAGGCATAATTATTGCTAGTGAACTGACTATTTGGAGCGCAACCAATAATAAAAATCAAAAATAC
>CAZKBD010000157.1:0-2221 GCA_964550945.1 uncultured Methanosarcinales archaeon | reverse complement strand
GAGCTTACCAAGTTCCTATACAAAGTATAGGGTTTTGGTAAGCGGAGTAGGGTAACTTTTCAATATCGCCTGATTTTGAATAGATTTTTATAGTTCTTTCAATTTTCATACACTATGAAAACCCAGCTTAGCTCTATTGATTTGCATTATCTGATTAAGGAACTTCAGGTTTTGGTAGATGGCAGGATAGACAAGATATACCACCCAGAAAAAAAAGTTCTGGTTCTTAGGTTCCATATCCCTAATATAGGCAAAAAAACAATCAAGATTCTGGTAGGCAAGCTGATTTACCTGACTGAAGAGCAGAGAGAATACCAGGAGCCAACCGGTTTCTGCATGTTTTTAAGAAAACACATTGATAATTCAAGGTTAAGGTCAATTGAGCAGAAGGAAAGTGAAAGGATTATTGAGTTTTTATTCGAGAAGAAGGAAGTAAAAGAGAAGCTGATTATTGAGCTTTTCGGTGGCGGAAATGTCATAGTATGCGACGATAAAGACGTTATCATCTCATATTTAGAGCAGCACAAATTTAAGGACAGGGAAATAAGGAAAGATGTGGCTTATACCTACCCTAAAACTGAAATCAATATCTTTAAATTTAAAATTGAGGAGTTGTCCAATCTGTTTAAGAATTCTAAAAAAGACAGTTTAGTTACATGCCTAGCAGTTGAGCTCGGCCTAGGAGGCATTTATGCAGAAGAGATATGCTTATTGTCTAACCTAGATAAATCAGTAAGCCCATCAAAATTAGATAAAGATCAGATTTGATAATATTAAAAAGATAATCAAGAAAAAAATTAATGCAAATATTATCTATGAAAACCAAAAAGCAAAGGAAATTGCCCCATTTGAATTGGAATTATTCAAGGAGTTTGACAAAAAACAATTTAAAACGTTCAATGAATCAATTGACTATTATTTCTTGCATGAATACGAAGAGCCAAAACAGAAAACAGAAAATGAAAAAGAAGCAGAGAAGCTAAAAAACATAATAGAGCACCAAAAAGAGCAGATAAGCGAGATGGAAGCAAGCGCAGATGAAGTTGCGCAAAAGGCAGATATAATCTATCATAACTACCAATTAGTTCAGGAAATTCTAAGTGAAATGAACAAAGCCAGGGGCAAATACAGCTGGGATGAAATAAAAGATAAGCTAAAAGGCCACAAAATAATAAAGGAAGTTGATGCTAAAGACAAAAAGATAGTAATAGAGCTAAAATGAAGCTTGTTTCCTTAGTCAAGGGCAACGACAGAAAAGATAACATCAAAAAATCATTAGAGCTAATAAAAAAAGACCTACAGATAATTAACACCAAAAAAAACATAGTAATCAAGCCCAACCTTACTGCAACCAAAAACATCTATGCTAATACTCATGTGGACGCAGTTGACGCTGTTCTTGAATTTCTATCCAAAAACGTAAAAAATTTCCAAAAAAAGAAAGTGACAATCGCAGAAGGCTCAGGAAGCGCCTTATACGAGCATAGCTCAACTAAAAAAGTGTTGGAAGATTTTGGATACTTTAACATATTAAAAAAATATCCTAACCTGTCTATCGAGACAGTTGACGATTACAAAGAATTCTTTGAAATTGAGGTCAAGACCGTAAAATCCCAAGAAAAAATCAAAATAGCTAAACGTTTAAAAGATTTTGACTACAAAATATCAGTAGCAGTGCCAAAAACTCATGATTATGCAATTGCAACTTTAGGCATTAAAAATATGCTTGGTTTTGTAAAGCAGGAAGACAAAACCTTAGTGCATGGGATGAGAACCCCAAGCGAGCCGCAATCTGTCAAAATTCTTGGGATATTGCCTGCTTCTATGATACCATGGCTTAGAAGGAAATCCAGGTGGCTAGCTAATGTTATACTGGCAAGAAACAAGCATTATATCAATGCTGTGAAAATAATAAATCATAATGTGGCTGATGTTTGCGAAAAAATACTCCCTGATTTAGTTGTTTTAGATGGTTTTTATTGTCTGGAAGATGATGGTCCTGTTGCAGGCAAGGGAACATTTTTAGGCTGCGCAGTTGCTTCTTGCAATCCATTAAAGGCAGACGGAATTGGCGTTAGATTAATGGGTTTAAATCCAGAGGATGTGGGCTATCTTTATTATCTGCAGCAAAAAAACATCGGAGATTACTCTTTAGAAGGCCTTGTTGGAGACAAAATAGAAAATTGCAGGAAAAAGATAAAGATGCATCCTACTTATGAAG
>CAZKBD010000156.1:0-2232 GCA_964550945.1 uncultured Methanosarcinales archaeon | reverse complement strand
TGGTGTTTGAATCATTTGATGTAGAAGGAGCCACAAACTTAACTACAGTCACAAGGGTTTTAGTAGGAAACACCCCTCCAAATTTGACTAATGTCATAGTTACACCTTCATCAATTGACCTTGCAGCAGGTAATGCAACAATTGTAAACTGCACTGGTTATGCCTGGGATTATAACGGGTGGGATGATATAAATGTAACAAATGCTACTTTTTATGATATAACTGTAAGCAGTGATGGCGATTCAAATGATAGAAACTACCATTATACAAACAGCAGTTGCGGTTTATGCAGGCAATATGAGAACTCTGACACTAATGCCAGCTGCAGCTGCCTTTTTAATGTGTGGTATTATGCTAATAATGGAACTTCTTGGATATGTAATATGAGCATACAGGATAAAGGAGGAGATGTTGGCGGCGGCAATCGTATGTATTTTAATGACACTTTAAACTCATCTGTTGCTACTATTAATCCTGTTTTAGGCATAGATGTCCCGCCTATGATAGACTATGGCAGCCTCTCTATCACAGAGATATCCTCTTTTATTGCTAGAAATGTTACTAATTATGGAAATATTCCAATGAACATCAGTGTAAGAGGATGGGGAGGGGATATTATAACTGAAGATAATTGGGCAGGTAATTATTCCATGTTTTGCGATGTGGGCAATATTTCAATGGACTACCAAAGATACAGCCTGAATACAAGTGTAACCTACGCAAATATGACTAACCTAACTAACACCTCTATACAAATGCCCGATCTTCCATTATGGGCCAGGACAAATGATACTGCTTATGGAAACGACACTAACACCACATATTGGAGGATTCAGATTCCGGCTGATGTTGCTGGTTCATGCAATGGCACTGTTGAATTTTTGGCTATAGAGCGCTGAATTCTTATTTTCAGCACAGTTATTCAAATCATTCAATTAGAATATATATTTGTATTAGTTAGGTAAATATTTTAACAAAATACAATGAGAAATCAAATCAAACCTGCATTTATTAACCTATCATTTTTGCTGATCTTGTTTTTCTTAGCAGGATGCCAGAATAAGGAACCAAAAATGGATCTTGCAACCTATGAAAGCGAAAAATATGGCATTTCTTTCTCGTATCCATCTAGCTTTGAGAGGGTGGAGGAAGGGCCTAACAACTTTGCTCTTTTAGATAAGGATAAGAACGCGATATTGATTATTGTTGAGGAAAATCCTTCTACACAGAATCTTGTTGATTTAGGAAAGGACGAAGCTTATAAAGACATGTTCCCAAAAATCACAGACAGAGAAAATATTTACGAGCATGTGAAAATAATGGCAATCAACAAAAGAGAATGGTATAATTACGCTATTGACTTCCCAAGCGAGGATACAAAATCAATTATATCAGGAACTTTGTGCGGTAAAAATCAAGTAAGCATTGTGTTAGTAACAAAAAATGACGCTTACGAAAAAAATGAACTAATCTATACAATCATCTTAAATAGCTTTAAATGCTAATTATTCCGTAAACTTTATATAAACAAAAATAAATTCTAATCAAAAAAAGGGGTGGATAATGCCTAGTCTGATATACTTATTAAATGGGGTAAGCTATCTTGCTGTTTCAATAATATCCTTTTTCGTTTTTTTTGTATGGTTCAAAAATAGGAATGTTTGCTCGTTAGGAAAAGTCATTGGGATAAGCGGAATATTTTATTTAATCCCTTCTTTGTTAAACTTCCTATGGTTTTCTGGGAATCTCGCGCCAACATATGGCGATTTTATATTGATTCTGGGTTGCTTCAATGTCGTTAATGCGACTATCACTTTGGGGTTAGTGTATGAATTGACAAATAACAAGGGATTGCTGTATTTTCTGTTTTTGTTCCTGTTAACAGCTTTATCCATCCCATTTGGATTCACTGCGTTTTTCCCTTTGGCTTCATTAGCATCTTATCTTTTAATACTGCTCGTATTTTTAGATCTCGCCTTTTTTTCTAATGTATACCTCAAAAAAGCAGGTTATTTCGGAGTCAGTTACTCAATCGCTTCATTGATACTGCTCGGGTTGAGCATATTTTATGACAAAAGGCCATCTTTAATGTACTGGTTTATCCCCAACATCTTTATGGTTATATTGTTCTATATGTTCTACACTGATGTCAAGTTTTGCGGAAAGGAAACAAAAGAAACAAAGAAGCACAAAGTGGGGAAAGCGGTAATGCCCTTGGTGTTCATTAAATTT
>CAZKBD010000155.1:0-2278 GCA_964550945.1 uncultured Methanosarcinales archaeon | reverse complement strand
TTCAATTGATGTTGGTGAAGACGGCAAAACCCATTCACCTACTGATTATCTTAAGTTGTCTACACATGGCTGGCAAACATTCTGCCCAGCAGATGCAAACCAGACTGATGCTGTTGTAAGATATATGGCAGCAAATCAAGGGTGTATGCACCTAGCTGTTGGAAGATCTGAATTGGGCATTATAACTAAACAAGGGTCTAATGAGCCATTTTTTGATGTTGATTATGTTTTTAAACCAAAGAGTTTTGATGTACTTAGAGATTATGGCAGGGATGCTGTGATAGTGACTTACGGAACGCCTACATTTAGGGCTGTTAAGGCTGCTGATGCTTTGCACGAAGATGGAATAGAGGTTAAGGTTGTTAATGTCCCAACTCCAAAGGATTTACCCGATGAGATTGCAGCTTACATTGCACAAGCTAATATGATCATCACATTTGAAGACCATAATGTGGATACAGGGGTTGCCAAGGAAGTGGATTCTATGCTTTTGAAGTACCATCGGGAAAGAGAAAATGTCCCTATGTACCAAAGAATAAGCATAGGAATGCCAGCAGACCAATTTAGCAAATCAGCACAAGCTGAGCAGCTGTATAAGCACTTCGGCATACATGAAAATAGGCTAATAGCAGATATCAAAAAAGCACTAAGGGGGTAAGAGTTACCTTATTTTTTTCATATGCTCTATCCTTTTGTTGATCAGCTCTTCTGTCCCAATATCTTCCCTGTGGAAAACATTGCCTTTGACTGAGCAGACTGCATTTTCTGCGATAACTTCAGCTTGCTCTAAATCGCCTGCAATGCCTACAAAGGCAATTGCCCTGCTTTTAGTCATATACAACCCATCTTCTTTTTGATCTACACTCGAATAATAGATTTTTGCGTTTTTTGGAACTTCTTTCAGATCAACTTTTTGGTTAGCAATAGAATTATCTGGATAGCCTTTTGGAACAGCATATTTGCATACAGTTGCCTTATTATCAAATTTTATGTTTAGTTTGTTCAGCGTGCCATTGATTATTGATTTGCATACAACAACAAAATCTGTTTTTAATAAAGGCAATACATTCATCGCTTCTGGATCGCCAAATCTCGCGTTGTATTCTATAAGTTTTACTCCATTTTTTGTAACAATAAATCCGCCATACATTATCCCTTTATACTCCAGCCCTGTCTCTTCCCTTATTGCATCACATACTTTTTGGGTTATATCAGTCGCCCTATCAACATCTTCTTTTTTCAGGAAAGGAAGCAAATGATCTGAACAGCTATAACTGCCCATGCCACCAGTGTTGGGGCCCTTATCGCCGACAAAAGCCCTTTTATGGTCCTGAACAGGTGGAGTTGCAATAACATGCTTGCCATCGCAAAGGCATTGCAATGAGAACTCTTCTCCATCTAATTTTTCCTCAACAACTACAGAAGGATGGTCTTTAAGGACTTCTTCACAATATTTTAAGGCTTCTTTTTTTGTGTTGAAATGATCGCCTTGAACTTTAACTCCTTTTCCTCCTGTTAAGCCGTCTGGCTTTATCACAATCCCTTCAAGCTCATCAAGAAATTCCTTAATTCCATCCATTGACTCAAAAACTCTGAATTGGGGATTGCCTGGTATGTTATATTCCTTCAACAAAAGCCTTGTGAATGATTTTGAAGTCTCTAATTTTGCAAGCTCTTTTTTTGGGCCGACTGAGTTGATACCAATCTCTTCCAGAGCATCAACCACTCCATTGTTCAGGGGATCTTCCGGGCCTATGACTGCAAAGTCTATGTTAGAGGCTTCTGCAAATGCTCTTATTGAGCTTAAATCATCATATTTGCCTAGCTGTATCTGCTCTGATTTCTTTGCGATGCCTGGATTCCTTGATTTCATATATGAGAATAATTTTGGCTTTTGCGGAGATCTTATTAAAGTTTCAGCAATGCAATCCTCGCGAGCTCCGTTGCCCACCAATAAGATATTGACCATATAATCACCCCTGAAAATCAATAATATGTGTTGTTTATATCTTTTATGGTTATTAAGTTGTAGCCCAAGAGAGTTATGTGTTTATATAGGTTATATAAATTTTAAAATAATAACAAAAGGTTTATAAAGTAGTTTTTCCAGGATATGAATTGAAGGGAATATAATGGGTTAAGGCGCGTAGTTCCCTGGGTGCATTAATTGACTGAAAAAAAGCCAGAACAAAGCGTAATTTTCTCGGAGTTTTACTATAGGGAGTTATCTAGCCATAAAGGAGCATTTGATACTATAATAACGAAAGATATATAAATA
>CAZKBD010000154.1:0-2376 GCA_964550945.1 uncultured Methanosarcinales archaeon | reverse complement strand
TTACTAACCTAATAGATGATATTTATTACTTAAGCGCTACTGCATATGATTCAGAAGGAAATTCAAATAGCACAGAAACAAGAACCATACAAATAGACACAACGCCACCAAATATTACATTAAATTATCCAGTTGATGGGTTTAATACAACAGACAATTTAATAAACTTTAACTGGACTGCAACAGATAATTTTGCAACTAATAATATTACATGTAATTTAACAATTGATGGGGTAGTGAATATATCTAGTATTAATGTATCTAGTGGGATAGCATCAAATTATACAATCAGTGGCTTTGCTGATAATGCACATTTATGGAATGTAACGTGTTGGGATAGTCTTAATAATACAAACACAAGTGAAACAAGAGATTTTACTGTTGTAAAAGGGCCTAGTGTATTAAATGCTTCTCTAAGTGATGACAACGTAAGTATTAAGATAGGATGGTTGAATGTTTCATATGCGGATTATTACGATGTATATATAACTGATGATTATGGAGTAGGATTCTCAACAACACCAAATGTAACTGGGATTACTAATTTGAATTGGACTGATACTAATGCAAATCAATCTACAACAAGATTCTATAAAGTAGCTACAGTAAGAGGATTAGCCAATGCAACAACTGTGATAACAGTTGGAAAATATGGGGTTGAGTTAATAAATAATTCTGAAGCTAGTTCGGATTGGAATTTAGTAAGCGTACCATTTAATTTAAGCAAATGGGAATTAAACAACGGTACTAACAATGGTTATGATTTTCCTGTAAAGCCTGCAAATTGTATAAAGTCTTTATGGAGGTATAATACATCTACGGGCTGGGAGAGGACAGATTATATTAGTGGAAATTGGACTGCTGCACAAGGTGATGAGAATTTTACAAGTTTAGAGCCTGGAAAAAGTTATTGGTTTGAGATCAATAAATCATGCAATCTAACCTTTGTAGGTGAAGTACCCACAGCTAATATGAACATTAGCTTGAATAATAGCTGGAATTTAGTAGGATGGTATTCCACAAATAGCAGCGAGCTTCCAACTTATGGCGCTGATCCTTACCCAATTACTGTAACTCCTGCTAACTCTGTTGATGCTATTGATAGATACAACCCAATTACTGATAAATTTGAAGTTACAGTACATTATGATGACTGGGGCTGGTGGCCGTCTTGGGATAATCAAGATTTTACTACTATTGATCCTACTATAGGTTATTATTTTGATGTAGATCCAGCTGCTAATTGGACAGTTGATCCTAATACATAAAATGGATAAAAAAATAAGAATATTGATTTATGCCTTGTTGTTTTTGGTAGTTGTACAGATAAACTATGCAATACCAGTACCTCATGGAATAGATGGCAATATCTATGAATTAGATGGTATTACTCCTGTAGGAGAGGGTATTGATTTTAGTGTTTATGATATCACAAGAGGAGAATATATACCAGGAAAAACAAGAGGGAATGGATACTATTCTGTTTCATTAAATGGATATAATGGATATTTAATAATAATCAGAACGTGGAACAAATATCACTCTTCCAACAGAACTGTTATTTTGCAAGGAGTAATGCATAATGTAGATTTGTTGATTAATATGTCCATGCCTCAATCTCCACCAATTATTACGTCCAAGCCTATAACACAAGCAATAGAGGATAAACCTTATGTTTATGATGTGGAAGCAGAAGATGAAAATAATGATATTTTAACATATTCTTTATTAGTAAGCCCGTATGGAATGAATATTGATTCTGAGAAGGGTATTATTGAATGGGTACCAGATAATGATGATGTAGGATATCATGACGTAATAGTTGAA
The DNA here is from genome assembly GCA_964550945.1 of uncultured Methanosarcinales archaeon. Lineage (GTDB taxonomy): Archaea > Nanobdellota > Nanobdellia > Woesearchaeales > CAZKBD01 > CAZKBD01. The sequence goes on along the minus strand of CAZKBD010000154.1, from coordinate 549 downwards.
GTTAGCGATAATATTTTCACTGTGAATCAATCCTTTACTGTTGAGGTCATAAATGTAAACGATGCTCCCATAATAATTTCTGGACTAATTATAACTGCTTTTGAAGATCAAGAGTATGAATATGGCGTAGAAGCAACTGATGTTGATAATGAGATATTATATTATTATTTAGATGAAAAACCAGAAGGAATGAATATTAATCTAACAACAGGGCTTATTAGGTGGCTACCAGAAAATGATGATGTTGGGGATAATAATGTAACAGCAAGGGTAAGCGACGGTAACTTAAGTACTCTCCAATCATTTACTATTAATGTTGTAAATGCAAATGACGAGTTTATTATTAATTCTACACCTATAACAACTGCAATAGAAGATGAATTATATATTTATGATGTTGATGCATATGATATTGATAAAGATGGTGTATTAGTTTATTCATTAGTAATTTCACCTATTGGAATGATTATTAATTCATCTACAGGGCTAATTGAATGGACACCAACAAATGAGCAAGTAGGAAATAATAGCGTCATAATGCAAGTTAGT
>CAZKBD010000153.1:0-2379 GCA_964550945.1 uncultured Methanosarcinales archaeon | reverse complement strand
TAAAATTTTGCTCGAAGACAGTGCTTTACAAATTGGTCAAGTTCATTTAGGTATATATTCGCAAAAAACTGCGATGTAAGATTACCTAAGGGCATTCCTTTGTCTTGTATTTCGTATGAGGAATTTGCAAGAATCTTTTTTATCAGCCAGAGAACTCGCTCATCTTTTATTCTTATCCTTATTATGTTTATCAAGATGTTGTGGTCGACATTTTCAAAATACTTTTTGATATCAGCTTTAAGGACAAAGCAAGAAACAGCATTGTTCCTGCTTGCTTTTCTTTCGAAATAAACAAATCTTTCTACTGCTTTTTGTGTACCTTTCCCCGTCCTATTCGCATAACTATCATGTATAAATCTTTTCTCAAATATCGGTTCAATGATATTGCATAAAGCATGATGAATAACCCTGTCCCTAAAATCAGATTTGCTTATTCTTCTTGTCTTAGGATCCTTGATGATAAAACTTACCAAAGGTTTTGGACAGTAACAATGAAAGAGAAGTTCTGAACGCAAAAGAAGAATATTTCTTTCAAGATTATTTTCAAACTCAATCACATAATATAGCAAAGTCTTATGTTTTCTCGCTTTCTTAAACGCAAGACAAAGATTATCATAAGAACATAATTCCTGCCATAAATCTCTGTGATGCATAAATAAAAGGTCTCAGCATTTTTATGGGCTATTCCACGCACCCTGCTATTAGCATTATTGATGTTCCTGTCATTAGCATTGAAATTCTGATTATTGTTAAGATAGCAAGCCCGCGCAAACATTGTAGCCTTTTTGCCTATCTAAGCACTGCCACTTCAGGATATCTCGCAAGTTATCTTGTCGTGGCTGTATTTTATAACCGCAAAACAAACGGCCATGACAAAAAGGCATGTAGTCCAAAACATCCACCCGTCAATGAGAGTGGCAAATGCTGAGACGAACAATAGAAACAAGAAAGAAGTTAATAAAAATTACTGTTTTTGCCTTGATAAATATTGAGTAAGTAGATTAGCCAACCTAGGTGCATTATCAGGTGTAAGCATTTCTGGATTACCAGTTACGATGTCCAAAGCATTATTATATTCTACTTTTTTTGCTTCGTCGCCTTCGGCGACGACGACACGACGTACCCCACGCACCCCGCCATAAGCATTATTGATGTCCCTGTCATCAGCACTGAAATTCAGATCATTGTCAAGATAGCAAGCCCGCGCAAACATATCGCCTTCCCTACCACGTAGTTGAGCTTTCACAACATTTTCTCTTAAAAGATAAAACCTTCTTCCATTTCCTGGATTCTCTTTGCCATAAGCAGCAGCAAATAATCTTTTCTCACCATCAGTATTATCATCGTTTGCTTCAATATAACAATAAGCTGGACCACAATTATCTGTCTTGACATTAAGTTCAGAATACTTTACCTGTGCTGATTTTTTTGGAGTAATTGCAGTATCCATTACCTGCTTCTTCATTTCTGGAGTAAGGAAGAAAAACGCATTATCTCTTATGCCAGTATAAGTATCTTTCCTGAACCTGTCATCTAAAAAAAGATTACCTTCCCTATCAACCAAATCAATCAGTGCATCACCACTATCAATCCTATAATAAGTCATATTTGCAGTATTGACTCCTATAACTTTGGCACCAGCTTGCCAATCCTTAAAAACCTCAGCACCTGTCTGCCAGCTAGAAATAGGGTCTAACAATTCAAGATTACCAAGAAGATTTTCACCTTCAGTAATTAGTTCAACTTTAGAGTCAATAGTCATAATTATTCACCTTATTTACTGATTAAAACTAATATAAATAAAAGAAATAGAGTTTATTTATAAATCTTTTGTTTTTATACTACTCTTAAGTGATTAAATACGTTTTTCCTGTGTAAAATCACCAATCTTCAGTTGCCCCTTCAATTCAGTAGGACATCCATAAATATCATACTCAAAAACATCTTTACCCATCTGCTCTTGAATATACCTCTTAACCTGTTCTTGTGAAACATGACCAGCCGAACCGCAATAATAACCTCTTGCCCAGAGGTTATCAAAGCCTTTACCAAAGTGATGTTTGTATCCAAGATACCTTAAATTAGGAAAACATCGCCTTAATTGTATTGAAGTATTACCTTTCAATTTATGGATAATCTTGAATGGTGTTACTGTCGGCTTTGCACCCACAAATAAATGCAAGTGGTCAAGCATAATCTCTAATGCCAGATTGCTAATGCTCATCTCTTGGCATTGTCCTTCAATAATTGCTTTCAGAACTTCAACAACCTTTCCAGTCAATATTGGCTTCCTATATTTTGGAATCCAAATAATGTGGTAATTGATGTTGTATTTGCAATGGTGAGATGTCCTCACAGTTGCGATTTTACTCTCAATCT
>CAZKBD010000152.1:0-2418 GCA_964550945.1 uncultured Methanosarcinales archaeon | reverse complement strand
TAATTACTTTAATAGCATCATCAAAATTATTTTTGCTGTTAATTGTCAATAAAATCCCTTTATTAAATAGAGAGAGTAATACTTTCTGAAATTCCAAGTAAGCATTTCCAGGAGGGTTTGGTCCGAGCTTTAAATTAGACGGGCTGTCTTCACCAATAATTCCACCCCACAGAGTGTTGTCTAAATCTAAAACTAAACATTTTTTACTCTTACCTAGCAAGGAGTTGATATAATTAAGATAATTCTTTGCTAATAATTCGAGATATTCTGCCTTAATCTTAATATCGGCTAGGAAGTAGAGCCTCCTATCGATAATATTTTTCTTGCCATAGCTACCAGTAAACCCGTCATAATCAAAAACCAATACAGAATTATTGTCTTTAAAATAATCTTCCATTCTACGATTTAAATCTTGTATCGATCTTTGCAGACCAACGGCTTCTCTATTATCTGCAATCCCTAACGGCGAATAACTTGGCACTGAAAAATTATGAATGATGATTGTAGAAGCTGGCCTTTCTTTTGTGAACTTTTCTACGATAGCCAGCAAATAAGAGAATTTCAAATCGATAACTTTTCTTCTTTCCTCAGATTTAATTTTTACTAAATCAAGATATTCTGGAATCAATGAATCAAGGTCAATAAATAGGAACAAAACATCTGGGGCAAATTGGTAAATCTCGCTTTGATTATCTGTTAATTCTTTAGAACATAAATTATAAGAAACAAATATTTTAATTTCATGGTTAAATCCGTCCTTTTCTGATAACTCTTTTAATTTAGGAAGAATCATTTGAATGGTAAAGGTACTTAATATTGCAATTTTCATTTTTAATTTAGTTGCCAGACCAAGGCCATAGCTAAAGCATGAGTTTTAGTATGGGAAAAACTAACTTCCGCATTTAATTTTTGAGGATTATTGATTCTTACTACTGGACGTCTATTTTGATCTTGGCCAATAACAATATCAGTAAACCACAATCTTTTATTCGATGATTTAATTATTGCTTCCTTAGCAGCAAATCGTGCCGCAAAAGATTGCTCTGGAGATGGTTTTATTAAACACTGCTCGATTTCTTCAATAGTAAATATCTTTTTATAAAATAATTGATTATCCAGATAAGGTTTATCCTTAAATCTCTGGACCTCTTCAATATCGGCGCCAATACCAATTATGTCCATCATCAGGCATGTTCCCCCACTAATTTTTCATAAAATAATCTTTTATTGCCATCTTTACCAATTTCATGTGTCTTAATAAAACCAAACCGTTGGTACAATAAATTAGCAGCAGTATTGCTTTCCTTAACCTCTAAGGAATACTTTTTGTAGCCAAGATTGCCATACTCTTCATCGACTAACTTCATTAATCTTAATGCTGTTCGCAAATCGCGATATTTTTCATCGACAAAAAATAAAATGAATTCCTGTTTTATCGGAATTTTGGTGCCTCCGGAAGGATACAATTTTTTTAAGTGAAAAATTTTCTTCAGCAGGCCTAACAAAAATCGCGGGTTTAATAACAATTTTCTGAATAATACATCACTGTTTTTAGTCGATACTGCTGCGCCAATTATCCGGCCGTTTTTTTCAGCTATATAACCAAAACAATTATCTGAGCTAAGGCCAATTTTATAAAATAACTTAGTGTATTTCTGGCCCAAATCATAAAGAAGACCATCTTGCAGCGATTGTAAGTGTAATATTGCTAATTGCTGCGCATCTGCCAATTTAATTCCGCGGAAAATTATTTCATTCATCTTCTAAATCTTAGATTTATAACTCTCTTAAAGTAAACGGCACCATAGCGAATCAAGGTAGATATAGAACCAGCAGTTTTGGAGGTTCCTTCTAGGCGGTCAATAAACGAATAAGGGATTTCTTTTATTTTCTTTCCTTGCTTGCCAGCCTTATATAAAAACTCAATACAGTATTCCCCATAAGCAGAATCGGCTAGCGACAAATTATTGAAAACTTCTTTTCTAGCTGCTATAAAACCGCTAGTTAAGTCTAAAACATTAAAATTTAGCATTAAATTAGCAGTTAAATTGATCATTCGGCTGGTTATTAATCTTACTAAGGGGCGTTGATCTTTTCCTCCTTTAACATACCGCGAAGCTACGGCTATATCATTATCTTTCATTTAACTAGGCCGCGATCGCTGGTTCTCCTTATTACTCTAACATCTTTTCCTGTAACTTGCTGGGCTAATTCCCATGTTCGATCAGGACTATTATCATCAACTACCAGAATTTCTTTAGGTCGGCTTTCTAAAGCGGTGTGAATTCTATTAATCAAGGGGACAATATTGCTCGCTTCGTTATAAGTGGGTAGAATGACAGAAACTAAACTTATATCAGCACAAGTTTCGAAAGATGGACTAACGTCTGGTATGCGGTCTTTCATGAATCCTTTTTT
>CAZKBD010000151.1:0-2483 GCA_964550945.1 uncultured Methanosarcinales archaeon | reverse complement strand
CTTAATGAGCCGGTGGACTTAAATTCTCCCTGGCTCTTGTAGCCTCTTGATATGCTCACAGTGTTGAAAACTGTTTCCTCGCCATATCTGCTAGTCCCCTTGTTTCTCCAGACTGCTACATTCAGCAATCCTGCACTAAATCTTTTTATAGGTTGGTTTCCCATTTTATTCCTCCTGAAACCTCCATCAGACGTGAAGATTTCTTTTCTAATGAGAATGGAAAGAAATCAAGGTCAAGACTCAGATATGGCAAGTGCTTTCATCTTTCCACAACTTTTACCATTTGCTCAGTCAATTCTGCGAATGGTGTTGTAAGAACTGTTTGTGCTTTATTTTGAAACCAGGCCTCAACTGCCGGCTTAAGGCTTGCAACTCCAAGGAAGCTCGTAATCGAATTGTAAAATTGCCATCTGTTGACTCTGCCTTCATGGAGTTCAGTACATCTAGACATTATTTCTTTAGCATATTTCTTTCTCTTGAACAATTCTTTAGCTAAGAGCTTTGCAGTCTGCCATTCAACACTATCCCTCATGCAAATGCTTACCATATTCACCAGTCTTTGGTCGCTGGAGATAATCTCCTTCACCATGTTATCAATAACTCCTTCCAGTTCCACTTTCAATTGCTCTGACCATCTGATTCTTTTAGACCTGACTATTTCCGATATTATCATGCCGTTACTGCAAACCAATCTCGTCAACCTCGGAGCGATTATCAATCCCTGCAAGCTGTAATCATTAACAAGATGCAAGCCACTTGTGAAGCTTTCTCCCACTTCAGTTAGTTCTACCTTAACATCGGGAAAATCTATATCGAGAAAAATTCCATGCTTGGATGTCTGCAATTCTGCTGTTGCCTTTATGTTAAGGCTTGTGATTGCCTCAATCAATCCTTCAGCAGCTTCTTTGTGCTGGATTACCGTGTAGTTCTTCGGTGCTAAACAGGCAAGAACATTCTTGTCCAGATTCCACACTCCCATCACGTCTTTGCACAAGTAATCATCCTGATTCTTGATTACGTGCACATCCCTCACATCAGCCCTGTCAAAGCCGAGTGCCTTATTCTTTAACTCCGCCAAACTCAAAATTTCTTTTGTCATATTACATCAACTCCGAGATTTTTTCTCGAAGATTGAAAAAATTGAGAGAAAATAGATAGACCTCGATGACTCGATGTAAAAATTTAAATATAACTTATCTAATCCTTACATACGAATTCAAAATGCCACTAGTATATGCCAGACATGTGCAGGAAATCGGTGGGACAGGAATATCTCAAATTGCCTTAAGTGTCCAAGATGAGCCATCATCTCGTACTTTTAGGGGGCCAAATTGGCTGCTTAAGTACATGGGTGAAGATCTCGAATCAAGGAGCCAGGCATATCAGAGCTATAGGGAAGCAAGACAAATCATTGAGGCTACTGCTGGCAGACTGCGTGAATACATTTTTACAGATCCAGCTGGCTGTAAAACAGTGAGGTCTGAACGATGGGATATATCTACTGCACCTATGAACAGGGAAGAGTATATAGGATTGATACAAAGGTTACGAAGAATTCCTGGGATAGCATTCCCTGACGGACTTTCCACGGATGACTACTGGCATAAATCTCACCTTGACCATTTGATTGTGCAACTTGTACAATCTAACCAAGGCGTTGTTCCGCAACCAGCAACTGAGTAGTTAAGTTTTATTATTCTGATAATTTAATAAATCAAATTAATCTAAAGAAATAATTTTTGACCCAGTGAGAACTTTGCGTTATTGTCGAGCACATAAGTTCTGCAATAATCTTCAAGAAGTCGATGAGTTATTGGAATTCCAGAAATGGCTTCGGGTTGTCTTATTCCTTCCACTCGTGCCCACTGCCTTCTTAATTCCCCTTCCAATTGGTTTGCACCATGCTCATCCGGGACAATTCCCGTCTGCACAATTTCGTGCGACCCGTCTGGTCTAAAGCGCTTTACCTTCATAGGGCTTACGAAATCAGTTCCAAGAAGGTAACCCAGTATCATTAGCTGAACAACACCACCAGTGTATATTGGCTTAATGCTTTCAAACTTTATCAGACCACGAAAACCCGTTTCATCGCTGGGCCCTGAAGTTAAGAAATAGTCTTTCTCGAGCATACCTCTGCCTAGCATCATCATAGCAGTGACTGTATCAGGAACCCCAATATCTCTGCCAGAACTTTTGCTCATCAGCCATTTATATTCCTGCACCCATTGATTCTGCAATGCCCAGCTTAATGGCTCCCAAGCCTCGTAGCCAATCCTGTCTAGAATTTCCTGCGGCACTTGAACCCTTTCATCCAATTCTGGTTTTTGTGCCTGAGACACTCTTTTCCCAAAAGTCCAAGCCATACATAACAGAATTGGGTAAGATATATTTAAGATTTTGGTAGAGATATCAAAAATGATGTTACCGAGTGGTTGTGGAAAAAAAGAAATTTAAGCTTAATCCCCTTCAACCCTTGGCGCAAG
>CAZKBD010000150.1:0-2635 GCA_964550945.1 uncultured Methanosarcinales archaeon | reverse complement strand
AAACAATTTTACTTTTTCTGCAATATTTGTCATAAAAGACACAAATGAGCCTTTTTTTATAAATTTATTGTTTTTGTGGCATAATGTTTATGTACAATTATGAATTCTAAATTTAGGATTATTAAATAGTATGAAAAATGGAACCAATCAACCAATTACAAAAAAAAGAATTAGAGGACCGATTAGGTTTCAGAATATGCCCTTTGACTGTGGAAGAGATAGATCATCCTATTCATATAGGTCTTTATCTAAATGCAGGCCCGGTAACAAAGTATAGATGTGCTGTGGATGGCGGGCTGGCAAGAGGAGGAACCCCAAGCACTATAATGATGTTTACAGCTATTAGGCCCTGTCCTGAAGAATATGCAGAAAATTGTCCTTTGTATAATAATCATAGAATGATGATTACTTATTTTTTTCAATCTGAAAATTTCTTTCCAGAAGGGGAGGAGAGTTTAGATAAAGTTCCGCACACTGACAACAGAAAGAGGCTTAACGAACCTACAATGGAGAACTTCATAGATTAAACAACAAAGTGATTGAATAGGGAATTAGAAAATGAATCATTTTAGCAAATAATTAAAAAATTAAAGGAAATACAAATGAAACTATACCAAGAAAATATTGGAATTCCATATGCAAACCCATTTGATCATTATAGGAATCATTCTAATAACGGCAATGGGACAAGTTTGCTGATGGAATCAAGATCCGTCAATCCTAAGTACGGAAAGCAGAGCATAGTAGTTCCAAACGCAGCCGTTAGGATTATGGGAAAAAATGATTTTTTTAGCTTGGAGGCATTAACAGAAGCAGGAGAGGCGATATTGAGCGCATTTAAGCAGGAAGATTTTCCCTACGCACACGACGTACATATATCAGATGGTAGAATCAGCGGACGCGTGGAAAAAGGGGGAAATGGGAACTTGGAAGAGCATGAAAGGATAAGGCAGCCCAATACGAGCTATGTAATAAGGACAATACTTCAAAAATTTTCGGAGCTTAAAGACGAGCATGCAGGCTTGTACGGGGCCTTTGCATATGACTTTGCAAGACATTTTGAAAACTTCGGCAATCGTTTTAGCCAAGGAGGCGAACCGGACTTTTTATTATTCCTGCCGACAACAGTTGTCTGCTTTGATGATATCAGGGAGAAAGCAGCAATAAAACAATTCTATTTTGATGGAAAAAATGACGGTCTTGATGGTAAAGCAACTTCCTCCAATTTTCGCCCATTTCCACTGCAAACTTATGAGGATATGCCTATACAGGAATATGCAGATAAAGTGGCGTTTATTGTTCAGGAAATCCGCAAAGGAAGATTAATGCAGTGCGTTTTGTCTAGAAACCAGGGAATGAGCCTCCAGAAACATCCTTTAGATTCTTATGCTGGGTTGCGGGATATAAACCCCTCACCTTATTCTTTCTTCTTTTCATTTGGGGGAAACAAATACCTTTACGGGGCTTCACCGGAATTGCATATCAAGGTTGCAAATAGAAACATTGAGATCAGGCCTATTGCCGGCACGATGAGAAGAGGAAAAACGCCAATGCAGGATTTTCAGGCAAGAGTAGAACTTATGACATCTCAAAAAGAGCTCAGGGAGCATACAATGCTTGTGGATTTAGCCCGGCACGAAATATATAGGCTGGCTGATGCCAAAAGCGTGAGAGTTACGGACCTCTTTACAGTTGAAGAATACCCTAACCTTCTTCATCTTGTCAGCGGAGTGCAAGGCAGGCTTCGGCCCGGAGTGGATTCTTTGGATGCTTTATTGACTACAATACCTGCAGGAACATTAAGCGGCGCTCCGAAAGTGGAAGCAATGCAGATGATAGAGGAATTAGAAAATTCCCGCAGGGATTTTTATGGAGGCGCTGTTGGGTATCTTTCTTTTGATGGTGGTTGCAATACTGGTATAACCATAAGGTCTGTTTTTTCAAAAGGCGGAATGTCATTCATGCGAGCCGGTGCGGGGATAGTTGCCCATTCAATACCTGAAGAAGAAGCCAAAGAAATAGGGTTAAAATCAGAAAAAGCTATGCAGGTTTTACGATGAAAAATGTAGTTTATATTGATAATAGGGATTCATTTGCAGATACTATTGCGGCGCATTTTGAATTAGCTGGAGCTAAGGTAAGAATGTATAAAAGCAATTGCAGTCTGGATACCATTGCCCAAGCGCAACCGGATATTATTTTGTTAGGCCCGGGGCCAAACTCCCCTGCTGAAGCTGGCAACTATCTGCAGGCAATTAATCGTTTTCATGCACAATACCCTATTTTTGGAATTTGTCTTGGGTTTCAAGCGCTTATGCACTATTTTGGCGAGAAAGTCGTACCTTTAGAAGAGGCTGTTCACGGCGCTTTTTCCCAGATTCAGCATACCGGAACGAGTTTCTTTGAAGGAATTAAGAGCCCTGCTGAATTTGCGCGCTACCATTCTCTTGGGGTGTATGGTGTTCCAGAATCATTTAATCCGCTGGCACAGTTCCCAGATTCAAATGGAGAAAACATTATAATGGCAGCGCAGCATAAACAACTTCCACTTGCAGGCATCCAGTTTCATCCAGAATCCATCCTTTCTACAAATAATGGCCAGGGAACAAAACTCATTGAAAATGTTTTAAAATAT
>CAZKBD010000149.1:0-2694 GCA_964550945.1 uncultured Methanosarcinales archaeon | reverse complement strand
TTTAGTATGCATCCAATTCAGAATATCCAGCTTTGATTTTACAAATCGCTCAATAGCTTTTTTTTGCTCGTATGTAATCATAAATAGCCTTTTTCCTTCAGATTCTTCTCAATCCTTTGTAGGATGTCTCCTGGCTTTGATTTGAATTCCTTGCCTGTTATCATCTCATAAAGCTGGATATACCTTTTGCTCAGCTCAATCACCAATTCTTCCGGCGCATCTGGAAGCGCTTTGTCTTTATAGGGATCACAATGCTTAGTAAACCAGAGCCTTAAGAATTCCTTATCGATATTTTCAGGCTCTTCTCCTTTTGCAAACCTTTCTTCATAGCTTTCTTTAATCCAAAACCTAGATGAATCTGGCGTATGTATCTCGTCTATTAAGAAAATGTTTCCTTTGCTATCATAGCCAAACTCATATTTTGTGTCAACTAGCATCAATCCATTTCTTGCTGAGATTTTTGCGCCTCTTTCAAATAACTTTAATGATTTCTCTGCAACAAAATCCCACTGATCTTGAGACATTAGCCTTCTTTTGACAATCTCTTTTCCACTTATCTTTTCATCATGCTCGTCTGATTTTGTTGTTGGCGTGATGATTGGCTTTGGAAATTTCTGGTTTTTCTTTAATCCCTCTGGGAGGATATTCCCGCAGAAAATCCGTTCTCCTTTTTCATAGGCAGTCCATGCTGCTGTGCTTGTTACCCCCGTTATATAACCTCTAACAACAACCTCAACAGGGAAGACATTTAATTTTTTGCACACAACAACATTTGGGTCAGGGATATCAATTATATGGTTTGCGATAATATCTTTTGTCTCTCCAAACCAGAAAGCTGATGTCTGCGTCAATACTTCGCCTTTGAAAGGGATGTTTGCAAGGTTTCTGTCAAAAGCAGACTGGCGGTCTGTGGCTATCAGGAATATTTTGTCATCAGCGGCATATACATCCCTCACTTTGCCTTTCTTTTTCCTGCCTAAACCAGAAAAATTGGTCTCTTTCAGAGTGAATTTCATCTGTTCTTTTATTTCTTTGTTGGATATCATTTTAAGTCAATATACTAAAGTAGGTGTTACCCATGATAGCAGCTGGTAATAATTTATTAGTTTTATCATTGATTTTTATATTTTATTGGTCAATAATCGCCATTGATTTTAAAATTACTGGTGCTCGTTTTTATTTTATATTATCTGTTTATCTTTTGACTTTAAACTTCTATTGATAGTTTATTTTTTAATTAATTAGTACTAACTGAAAGTCACAATCGCACATGCTTTGTAAGATTATTTCTTCTTTAATTCCCCTCTGAAGTTTTTTAATTTATCCTCAAAATCTCCATTGATGTTTAGTATCTCAATAGCTGCCAAAGCTGCATTTTTTCCATTATTCAGGCCAACCCATAAGCCATGATTGCTGTGCTTTAGGATGTTTAATGCAGCTTCTGCTTGGTCATCTTTCTCTAACAGCAAAGGGCAATAGATAATAAGCTCGCCTTTTTTCTCTATTGGCTCGTCAAAATAATTAAATTCGATGTTTATCGTTGAATTGTCTGGCTTATCCGAGAATTTGTACAAAACATCAAATTCTTCCAGCATCTGCAAGGCTTTTTTAACAGATTCGTTATTTTTATCTCCAATTATTGTAACGCTCTCAAATTTATTGGCCATCTTTGCAGCATTTTCTGCAGCTATTTTGTATTGGTTAACTCCAACTGCCAAGACAGGGATTCCAGAAGGCATCTGCATAATTGAAAGCAAAGCATCTAATCCCTGATAATTGCTTTTGCAAGGGATTCCAATAACCGGCTTTATTGTTTTTGATGCGACAACGCCAGGCAAAGCTGCAGATAATCCAGCCCCTGCAATTATCAAATCTGCACCGGTTTTTGCTGCTATCTCATCCACAGTCTCAGGCGTCCTATGGGCAGAGGCTATCACTAAATCAGTTTCGATTCTTGCTCTCTTGAGCTCTTTGACTAAAGGATTGTAGATGTTTGAATCAGATTTTGAGCCGAAAATAACCAGCACTTTCATTATATCACCTTGTATTCCTGATAATGCTCATTGGCTAATAAGCCTTTCGCAATCTTTTCTGCGGTTTCTTTATTGCAGTCCATCAGCCATAATACTCCTTGCTCCATCTTTTTAATATTTTTGAATCCCAACCTTTCCTGAAGTGTTTTTAACAGGCTGCATCCATTGTCAATATTTTTTACCAGAACTGCGCTTTTTGAATTAATTTTGCTGTTTATCTCTGCAGTGTTTTTGTTTGCATTAACCAATATGTCCACTTTTACAATATCTTTGGCAAATTTGTCAGCATCGCCTTCAATATAAAATTTATAATAGATCTTTCTTTTTAATTCTTTTAGCTTGTAGCCCATCCTTTCCAAAGTATGAAAAGCTGTTATTGCAGTTGCGTCTGGGATTTTCAATCCTACTAAAAGCTCAACTTGTTTCATTCTGCCTCTTGATTAATTTTTAATAGCAAACATATAAATTAGATTATCTAACACCACGAAAATGTTGGATCCTTAGTGCAGCTTTCAGTTTCAACCATTTCTAGCCTTCTTTCTAAATCTTGGATAAACAGAATATTAGCAGCAGCGACATCATCGTAATCTACTGAAGGGTATGCCTTTTCATCTATTATTGCCTGCCTGGTTGAATTAACCTCAATGTAATTGCCTTCTTC
>CAZKBD010000148.1:0-2696 GCA_964550945.1 uncultured Methanosarcinales archaeon | reverse complement strand
AGCCCAAAACAACCATAACATTTATAAATAGATGTGGAATTCCCTACACTGCAATTTATGCTTAAAAATAGAGTTAGGAGGTATATATTATGGCAAAAACAAAAGTTCACATAAATTTAGTATTTATCGGTCACGTAGACCACGGAAAAAGCACTACAGTAGGAAGATTACTATACGATTCTGGTGTTATTGATGAGCAGTCAATGAGAAAGCTCAAGGAAAGAGCAGAGAGCCTGGGCAAAGGCGGATTTGAATTTGCTTTTGTCATGGATAACCTAAAGGAAGAGCAGGAAAGAGGAGTGACAATTGACCTGGCTCACAAGAGATTCGAGACACCAAAATATTATTTCACAATTATTGACGCGCCAGGCCATAAGGACTTTATCAAGAACATGATTACCGGAGCTGCTCAGGCAGATGCTGGTGTTCTTGTTGTTGATTGCTCAAATGGTGTGCAAGCGCAAACAAAAGAGCATGTTTTCCTTGCAAGGACATTAGGCGTTAATCAGTTGATGATTGCTGTTAACAAGATGGATCTGGTAAGATATGAAGAAGCCAGATTTAACAAAGTGAAAGAAGAAGTTTCTCAATTATTGAAAAGCGTCGGTTACAAGCCAGCTGAAATACCATTTATACCAATGGCATCTTTAATTGGAGATAATGTCATGAAAAAATCAGCAAATATGCCATGGTATAAAGGCAAAACATTATTAGAAAGCTTTGATGATTTGAAAGAGCCAGACAAGCCAACCAGCTTACCATTGAGGCTGCCTATCCAGGATGTTTACAACATCACGGGCATTGGAGTTGTTCCTGTCGGAAGAGTTGAAACAGGAGTTATGAAGATTGGCGACAAGGTCATAGTGGTTCCAGCAAGAGAAGGAAAAGGAATCCATGGAGAAGTCAAATCAATAGAGATGCACCATGAGCAGATGCAGCAGGCTGAGCCTGGCGACAACATTGGCTTTAACGTGAGAGGAATAGGCAAAAAAGATATTGCCAGAGGAGATGTTCTAGGGCACGAATCAAACCCGCCAACAGTTGTCAAGGAATTTACAGCCCAGATTGTTGTTTTAAACCATCCAACTGTTGTAACAGCTGGCTATACTCCGGTATTCCATATTCATACAGCTCAAGTGGCTTGCCAGGTTGAGGTTATAGAGAGGAAGTTAAACCCAACAACTGGAGAGACCCTACAAGAGAAACCAGATTTCATCAAGAACGGAGATGCTGCAATCATTAAGGTTAAGCCAATGCAGCCATTAGTGATTGAAACACAGAAAGACATCCCACAGATGTCCAGGTTTGCGGTTCGCGACTCAGGACAGACTGTAGCTGCGGGCATGTGCATATCGCTGGTAAAGCGATGATTCTGATTTAGGGTTTCCCGATCATGGTCAAGCCGAGCTTATCATGAAGCAAAACATAACTACCTAAAATGCAAAAAGCAAGAATAAAGCTAGCAAGCATCGACATAGCCAAGGTTAATGAAGTTTGCAGCTATATCAAGGACATTGCAGACAAGACTGGGGTAGATATGAGGGGCCCTATACCATTACCAACAAAAAAGCTAAGGGTTACTACAAGGAAATGCCCTTGCGGCGATGGAACAGCTACTTGGGAGCGTTATGAGATGCGCATCCATAAGAGGGTCATTGATTTGGGCATTGATGAAAGGGCATTAAGGCTTGTAATGAGAGTTCCTATTCCTGAAGGATTGAATATTGAGATAGAGATGATTGAGAACTGATTCTTTGGATAATCAACAATAAAAACGAATACTATTAAAAATTAAGTCTAAGATTAAAATAAAGCTATGTTATGGAGCTTTATAACTAACGAGTATTATCAAAAAAATCCGACCACCACCAGTCAAATAGACTGGTGGTATGCTCGCCTTATAGGCTCGGGTCGGATTTTTTTGTTCTCATTTTCCACTTGATGTTTGTCTTTAAACAAAACCACTAGTGAAATACACTGGTGGAAAATGAGATTTTATCAATAGAACAAAAAACCAATAATAAATTAAAAAAATTATTCAATATTTAATGCCTGCATGATCTTATCAAGCTTCTGATTGATTTTTGCAAGGTCTTCTGCAGAATAATCTGATCTTCCTTTTGGCTCAGAGCCTGATCTTGCAAAAGAATCATCTTTTTTCCTGAAGCAATCACTGCAATATACTGGCTTGCCGCTTGTCGGCCTGAATGGCACTGTGCACTCCCTGCCGCATTTATCACATACAACTGAGTGCATCTCTGGCGATTGCCTGTCTGACCTGCCAGCATCCCTTCTGAATCTTCCCCCTGATCTGCCGCCGGATCTTCCAGATGAGTCATCTGAATCTCTATCAAATCTTCCTCTTGGCCTATCTGCTCCAAAATTGCTGCCAAATCTTCTTCCTGGTTTCTTTTCTCTTCTGCTGTTTCTCGGGTATTCTCCCATATAAACCTCGAATGTTATTAACACAAGAAGGATGGTTTCTTTATAAACCTATGCGTATATAAAATAATTAAAAAGCTTTATAAAGAAATATTTAGTTCTTTAACATACGCCACGGTGGCACAACCTGGCACTGCGCAAGCTTGGAATAACTAATAAACAGCTTGTTCCCGAAAGGGTATCCTGGAGATTTTTGCAAAAAATTTCAGAAAGATTGTAAAAGTCGGGAAATTCAAATCCGGGCCGTGGCGTAT
>CAZKBD010000147.1:0-2724 GCA_964550945.1 uncultured Methanosarcinales archaeon | reverse complement strand
TTAGACCTAGTGCAAACCCTATTTAGGTTTAAAAGGAAACTGTTAAACTTCAGAACATAACAAAACTTATAAATAGCGATAAAAAGATTGTTAGAATGGAAGTCGCTTTGATTAGTTCTCTAACAGGGATTGCACTAGTTTTACTTTTTTATAGGCTTGTGTTTCTTAGAGACCCTGAAAGAACAGTTACACCAGGAAATAATTTAGTGGCGCCTGCAGATGGAAAGATCATCAATATCATCAAGATAGATAAAGATAATGTTAAAATAAAAAAGGGGTTGATCGGAAAGGTGAATACATTATGTTCTGATGTTGATGCTGGCTATCTAATTTCTATTTTTATGAGCATTTTTAATGTGCATATTAATAGAGCGCCAATTGATGGCGAAGTGATAAGTATCGAACACAAAGAGGGGAAATTTTTTATGGCTTTTGACACTGAAAAGAGCCTTTTGAATGAGAGTAATGAAATAATACTGTCAACAAAGATAGGAAAAATAAAGGTAATACAGGTTGCAGGGTTTATAGCAAGGAGGATACAATGTTTTCTGAAAGAAAAACAGAAAATTAATAAAGGCGACAGGATAGGAAGGATTGTAATCGGAAGCCAGGTTTGCCTTATTATCCCTAAAAATGTTAGGTTGGCTGTTAAGGTTGGAGATAAAGTCAAAGCTGGCGAGACAGTTATAGGGGAGTTTTAATGAAAAACAATTATGCTAACAAATTGGTTAGAACTTTTACATCAGTATTGCCTATTGGAAGGGATAGAAAAGGCTCGTGTAAAAGATGCGGTGAATGCTGCAAACTGCCTAATAAATGCCTTTTTTTGGGTTTTGATAGCAACAAAAAGGCGATATGCAAAATATATCATCTCAGGCCACTGAACTGCAGAAAATATCCGAGAGCCTTAAATGAGCATGTAACCCATAGTTATTGCGGTTATTTTTTTGAAAATGGACAAACCCAAAAAGAAGATTAGGAATATAGGCATTGGCCTAAGGCTTGATTTACTGCAGATATTATTAGCTATTATTGTTTTTTTCTTGATGTACAATGGGAAAGATGAGCTTGCAGTTTATCTTTTCATATTGGCTGCTTTTGTTGCTTTTTTGGATGCGCTTTTAGCAAAGATCAGAAATAAAGCTTCCCAGTTGAGATCTATTTTAGACCCGTTTGCAAATAAGATCCTTATTAATTTAACAGCCATTGCCTTATTTATCAACGGCTCATTTCCGTTTTGGGTTTTAGTTTTGTATGTAGCAAAAGACTTACTGATTGTCATAGGGAGCGTCTATCTTCTAATCAAGAACAGCAAGACAGTATTCAGGACAAACGCTATTGATAAGATTGCTGTTTTTATGCAGGTGTTTACTTTATTTGCAGTATTGACAGGGCGGTTGGATTATATCCTGATATGGATATCTGTGGTGTTAATGACGATCTCATTTATCACCTCATTCTTCAGGTCGGGCATAAGGGTTGTGAGGCATAAAACAGAGCTGGAAGAGATCAGCTTTAGAAAGCTTTTCAAGCTGCCGGATGTTTTTACATTGCTTAATGTTTCTATGGGGCTGCTTGCTATACTTTTAGTGATAAGCGACAGATATTATTTTGCAATAACTGCATTGATACTTGCGGTTGTTTTGGACTATCTTGATGGGAGAGTAGCCAGAATGATAGGAAGAGAAGGGGATTTTGGAAAACAACTGGATTCGCTTGCAGATACTATCAGCTTTGGTGTTGCCCCTGCTATTTTTGGATTTACATTGATACAGACTAAGTTTGCAGTAATTGTTTTTGCTCTTTTTTTGTTTGCTGGTGTCTTGAGGCTTGCAAGATATAACATCATAGAATTTAATGGCGAATTTGCAGGGATGCCAATAACAGTAAACGGGCTCGTAATTCCATTGGTTTACATCTTAGGTGTTCCTGCCAAGGCTTATCCTTACATATATTTGTTTTTGGCAATATTGATGGTCAGCCCACTTAAGTTCAAGAAGCGGTTTTGATCATAGTAAAGAGCACAAATATTTGAGCTCTTTACTTATTACGAGTGGACAACTATTGCTCATATGTCAGAAATCCAAGATTTCTGAGTATGCTCAAAAACCCTAAAGGTTTTTGACATTTCTTTGTCCACGAGTATAGGCTGAATAATTCCAAGTCCTTAAGGAATGCTGGAACTCCATTGTAATTTTTTGCTTCTTCTGGCCTGATCCACTTGTATTCTGTGTTTTCGTGGTCTAGGGTTATCTTATCGGAATTTGATTCGCATAGAAATGGCGCAACAACCCATCTTTTGTTCTTGTCAACAACCACAATCGGCTCAGCGGTTTTCAGGATTTTTGCATTTAAACCGGTCTCTTCTTTTATTTCTCTCAGAATAGATTTCTCAGCAGGCTCGAATTCCTTTACAAAGCCAGAGCAGAATGACCATCTGTTAGGGTAATTATAATCATCTGGAGATTTTTTTAGGATCAATATTCTATCTTTGTATCTTATAATCCCTGTAACTACGAAATGAGTTTCCATTTGTTATGGCCCCATTGGATTAGTAAATCGGTATTTTTTAAATCAGGCGTATCACAGCCGCCAAAACAAGAGCCAAGCCACATAAATAATTTTGCGTTTGTTTCTTTTTCTATTTTGTCAGCAATCTCTTTTGCCTTTGGCTTTAAGCCGTCTGGCAGCTGGATGCAGACTGTTTTGGCTTTCTGGTTTTTT
>CAZKBD010000146.1:0-2728 GCA_964550945.1 uncultured Methanosarcinales archaeon | reverse complement strand
ATTTGGTTCACAGAAACAGAAGAATTTTTATCTTGGAATAAGTTAATCACCTTGTGATAAAATCGTAGGCAGAATACCCGCAAATTCATTTGTGGGATGAATGCCGTACCTCTTTCCAGCATTTGTTCAAGAGGTATAATCCTATTTTTTCTGCATCTTGAGATATCTGTTAATTTCTTTTGTGGATATATCTTTAGGAAACTCATGTTCAAATTCTGCTAAAATCTTTCTTCTCAAGTTATAGGTATTTGAGTTTTTCGCGTATGCAATCCACCCCTCAAGAAAATCATATAAAGAATCATAATCAATGTTTCTATTGCGGTATTTTTCCTTCAAAAATTGAAGCATGTTCCTCATTTTTCTTAGGTTTGACTTCTTGATGATCTTATGATGATAGAAAGCACGAAAGCCAAGAAAATTAATACAGTTGCCTAATCTGAATATCCTAGATTTGTCTGGATGCATCTGAACCTCTAATCTACTTTTCAAGAATTGGTTAATCTCTTCCTTGTAAAATTCAAGCTTTTTCCTATCGCTGTTAAAGATTACAAAATCATCAACATATCGAATGTAATATTTTGCCTTCAATTTGTTTTTTACAAACCAATCCAGCTCATTAAGATAAACATTTGCGAAAAATTGGCTTGTAAGATTGCCAAGAGGCATTCCTCTACCTTCTTTGCATGAAGAATTTGCCAAAATCCTCCTAATAAGCCAGATAATCCTCTTGTCCGCTATTTTGTTTTTTATGATTTTGAGCAGGATTCCATGATCAATATTCTCAAAATATGTCTGGACGTCTGCTTTAAGAAGATAGCATTTTGCTGTGTTGTTCTTGCTAACTTTCTTTTTAAAAAAATCAAACCTTCCAATAGCCTTTAATGTTCCTTTGCCAATCCTGTTTGCGTAAGAATCATAAATAAAACCTTTTTCAAAGATTGGCTCAATTATGTTGCAAAGCGCGTGATGAACTACCATATCCCTGAAATCAGATTTTGATATCTTTCTTGTCTTTGGGTCGCGGATTGTGAAATTCACTAATGGCTTTGGGCTGTAAGAATGCAGAAGAAGTTCTGAGTTGAGCAGAAGGAGATTACCCCTGAGATTTTTCTCAAAATCAATCACATATTGTTTTGTGGTTTTGTGCTTTCTTGCTTTTTGGTATGCAAGAAAAAGGTTGTCATATCCACATAATTCTTTCCATAAATCTCTAGCTATATTGTAAATTGTCTCAGCCTGCTGGGCTATTCCACGCAGAGCGTTATGGTTGTTGACATTATGATTGTCAGCATTGAAATTGGAATTGTTGTCGAAGTTGTTAAGCCTAGACGCCCGCGCAACATGTAGCCCTTTTACTGTATCTTGCACTGCTGTTTCAGCCTTATACTCCTCAGAGCATGTGTCACAGCTGTATTTCATGACTTGGTATAAGCCATAATAAAAGGACATGTAGTCCAGCACTACTCCACCAATAGGAAGATTTGCTGAGACAAATGATTTAAGAAAAGGGTTATTAATAAAATTTACTTTTTTGCGCTGTATAGCGTTCCAACTCTTTCATAACCTTGAAATGTGTCAGGAGTTAAACTTGCTGCAAGAATTTCTTGTGCTCTTGGTTTTCGAAGCAAATTTGCGACATCACGAATTTTTTGCTCGTCGGCTTCGCCGACTAATGGTACCCCACGCAGAGCGAGATGGTCGTAGACATCATGAATGTCAGCATTGAAATAGGAATTGGAATCGAAGTTGTCAAGCCTAGACGCCCGCGCAACAACTCTTCCTGGTTGAAGATATTTCATGATATACTCCGGAGTTGGCACCCAAAATCTTGTTTGTTTAATGTTAGCATCACTGAGCACACTCATATTCTCTCCATAATCTGGAAGCTTTTGCTTAGAATCATATTTAGCTGTTAAGCTGCCGTGCGCTTTAGCTGCAAAAGATCTTTGCGCTTCGCTTAATTTTTCAGCATTTGAATCAGAAGTATCAATGAGAAAGTAACTCCACTCATCATTTTCTTTAATTAGTCCTAAGTTTGATGCATTAGCCCAAACTATATCTGTTAAATTTGGTAGTAATTGAATTTGAGGATCAGTAAGATTATAAACACGCCCTTGGGCATTTAATAGTTCTCCTATAAATCTATCAATATCTTCTCCAGCAATGGCATCAAATCCGGGTCTTCCACTCAGACCAAACTCAACACCGGTGCCTTCTGAAATCCCTGCTAACAATACATGAGCAGTATACACCCATCTCTTTCTCAAATCTGGCTCTGTTGTCCTTCTCTGGTTTTGGACCTCAGAAGACTCTTGAAATGTTCCTCTTTCTAGCTGTTTATACCCGCCAGCAAGATCATCAGTTATTGTTTCTAACACTAAATCCGTCATTTCAGGAATAAGAATTTCAACTTAGTATTTAAACTTTTCGCTTTGGTGTTACTATAAAGTGGTTAATACAATTTTATGAAATCGCCAATTTTAAGCTGGCCTTTCAAGCTTTCAGGACAGCCATAAATATCATATTCGAAAACATCCTTTCCTTCCTGCTCTAAGATGTATCTTTTGACTTGCTCTTGGCTTACATGACCTACAGAGCCGCAATAATAACCTCTTGCCCAAAGATTATCAAATCCTTTTCCGAAATGCTGTTTGTAGCCAAGATACCTTAATTCAGGAAAGCATCTCCTTAATTGAATTGATGTGTTACCTTTCAATTTATGGATTAT
>CAZKBD010000145.1:0-2760 GCA_964550945.1 uncultured Methanosarcinales archaeon | reverse complement strand
CTCATATCACTACTAAAGTGGCACTTATATTTATACATTTTCATTTTTTTGCTTAGAAAGATATATAAATAAACATCTATTTTCTTTTTAAAACATAGGAGGTAATTTTTATGGTCAAAATCAGAGAACCAACAAGCAAATTTATCAAGATTAGGTGCCCAAAATGCAAGAATGAGCAGATCACTTTTGGAAAAAGCAGCTCAATTGTGAAATGCCTTGTTTGCAGCAAAATATTGGTGGAGCCGACAGGAGGAAAAAGCAAGATCAAAGCTAGGATATTAGAGGTCTTGGAGTAATGCTATTAAAGAAAGAAGGTTTTCCTGAAAGAGACGAATTTGTGCTTTGTACTGTTACAAATATCCAATTCCATTCTGTTTTTGTTGATCTGGATGAATATGTAAAGCCAGGCATGATACACATTTCGGAAATAAGCCCTGGAAGAATCAGGAATATAAGAGACTTTGTAAAAGAAGGCAAAAAAGTTGTATGCCTGGTCTTGAGGATAAACACCGAAAAAGGCCATATAGATCTTTCTCTAAGAAGAGTTAATGAGTCACAAAAGCGAAACAAGATCAACCAGGTAAAGCAGGAGCAATTGGTTGAAAACATAATAGAGCATGTTGCTAAAAAACTGAACTTAGATGTTAAAACTTTATTCAATAAGGTCGCCAGCAAAGTAAAAGATTACCCTAGCTTATACCACTATTTTGAGAGCATTGTTAGTGGAGAAAGCAGCATTAAGGACCCTGGGTTAAGCCAGGAAGAAACAAAATTGCTTGACGAGACTATAAAGCAAAGGATAAAGCTCCATGAAGTTGAAATTAGGGGCGCATTAACATTAAAAAGCTATTCGCCAGACGGCGTTGATGTGGTTAAAGCGATCTTAACAAAAGCTGAGGAAAGCGGCAAAGGAAATATATCTATACTATTCACAGGAGGAGGCAAGTATAAGGTTAGTGTAAAATCCAGCGATTATAAAAACGCAGAAAAAATTCTTGAAAAAAGCCTGTCAATAATAGAAACAGCCATCAAAAAAGACCAAGGCGATTACGAATTTGTCAGGGCAGAAAAAAAATGAAGCACATATTGAAATGCAAAACTTGCGGTAGTTACACAATGAAAGAAAAATGCTCCTGTGGTGGCGAGGCAGTTTTAGCTAAGCCTGCGAAATACAGCCCTGAAGATAAATTTGGCTACCTGAGAAGAAAGGCAAAGAAAGAGCAGCTAGCAATCGAAGGATCAATATGAGTACCTGGAAAATATCTCAATTTGGCAAAAAGCCTAACCTGAACAACCCTATATTAATTGAGGGCTTGCCAGGAATTGGAAATGTGGGAAAGGTTGCAGTTGATTTTATTGTTGAGGAATTAGGCGCAAAAAAACTTTATGGCATCAGCTCTTATACATTTCCTCATTCTGTGTTTGTTAATGAAGACAATTTGGTTGAGCTTCCCTCTATTGAGATTTATTATAAAAAATTTAATGGAAAAGGCCGCGATTTATTGTTGCTGACAGGGGATGTTCAGCCAATTGATGAAGTCA
Source organism: uncultured Methanosarcinales archaeon (assembly GCA_964550945.1). Taxonomy (GTDB): domain Archaea; phylum Nanobdellota; class Nanobdellia; order Woesearchaeales; family CAZKBD01; genus CAZKBD01. The sequence goes on along the minus strand of CAZKBD010000145.1, from coordinate 1,218 downwards.
GCTCTTATGAGTTTTCTGAAAAAATGCTGGATTTGCTGCAAACCTTCAAAGGAAATGAGCTGATCACTTTAGGAGGCATAGGCTTAGCTGAAATCCCTAAAAAACCAAAGCTATATTGCACTGCAAATTCAAAGAAAATCATACAAAAATATAAAGACGAGATAGTATGTGACAAGCTCTATGGCGTTGTTGGCCCAATTGTAGGCGTTTCTGGCCTGTTAGTAGGATTAGCGTCGAGAAGGCGCATAGAAGCTATATCCTTTTTAGCAGAGACATACGGCCATCCTGTTTATCTGGGTGTCAAAGGCGCTCGCGAAATTTTAAAGCTTCTGAATAAAAAACTAGGCCTTGATGTGGACATGAACAAGTTTGAAAAAGAGATAACTAATCTAGAGGATGATGTCATAAAAAGAACAGATGAGCTGAATGAAGTTTATAAGCGAACTGCGCTTAAAAAATTAAAGGGCAAGATAAAAGGAGAGACTAGCTATATCGGTTGAACTCTTCCTGTTATGAAGATACTATTAATCCACAAGTCAAATTTCGAAGATAGGGATTCTGAATCAATTGTTATTCCGAATGGCTTAACCTACATAGATTCTTTGCTAAAAAGCAGAAATTATGATACGACCTTATTGAATCTTTCAAATAATGATTGGAGAGAAACCAAAGAGATAATTGCTAAGGAAAATCCGGATATCGTTGGCATCAGCTGCTACACATTTAACAGGCCTGCTGTCTTTAAGCTGGCAAAATTAATAAAACAGGAATTGCCTAACTGTAAAATTGTCATTGGCGGCCCTCATGCTTCTGTTATGTATAATCAGATTTTAGAGCACTACCCTTTTATCGACTTTGTCGTTATAGGAGAAGGCGAGTTGACATTCTTGGAGCTGGTAGAGAACATAAACAATCCAAATAAAATTAAAGGCATTGCATACCGCAAAAATAATGAGATAATAATCAATGAAAAAAGAGAGCCGATTGCTGATTTGGATTCATTGCCAATGCCTGCTGAATATTACAGCTATAAAAGGATAATAACCTCAAGAGGATGCCCTGGCCAGTGCATTTTTTGCGACACTCCCCATTTATGGGGCAATAAGATCGGGTTTAGAAGCGCGAAAAATGTTGTCGATGAAATTGAGTTATTGAATAAAAAACGCGGCAGGACATTTTTTGTTTTTTCTGATGACACATTCACTGCAGACAAGCAAA
>CAZKBD010000144.1:0-2772 GCA_964550945.1 uncultured Methanosarcinales archaeon | reverse complement strand
TCCCACCAGTCACCGCTCTTGGCTCGCTATAGACTGGTGGAAAGAGGAATTCTATCAAAATTTCGATGTCAAGTTGCAATACTCATGGCTATAGAAGATAAAGTAGATTCAATCTTAGCAGATATACATGGGGTGCTTGAAGCAGAATTATTCGATAGTGAATTAGAGGCAGGCAGAGAGCTTCTAAAAAAGGGATTTTTGAGGCCTGCTGGAATTCTTGCTGGAGTAACATTAGAGAGACATTTATCAAATGTTGTTTCAACAAATAGAATCACCATATTAAAAAATGATCCTTCCATTTCTGATTTTAATGATGCCTTGAAGAAAAACAGCATTTATGATGTACCTAAATGGCGCTTTGTCCAGCGATTGGCAGATATTAGAAACATATGCGGGCATGCAAAAGAAAGAGAACCCACAAAGGAGGAAGTGGATGAGCTTCTTAATGGCGTAGAAAAAGTAATAAAGACTTTCTTTTGAATATCTTTAATATTAAAGTAGAGAATGAATGTTCTAATCTAAACCTTTCTCCTCAATCACTCGTTTCTTACCACTCGACATTTACCACACCTCCGTTTAACAAAACCACAATCTTTAAATATAAGTAAATAAAGTTGTATATAAATAAGTAGTTTAATAAGTAAAATGGCAGTTGAGTTCAAGAGAAAGCTGTACATGAGAGGCTCTAGTTATGAAACTACTATCCCTATGCCTATTCTGTTTGCTTTAGACAAGAAGAAAAAATATAATGTGGTCTTTAGTTATGATTCATCCGCAAATAAATGGTATTTAAAATTTGAGGAGCTGCAAAAGGGTGTTGAGGAGATCATAGAATGAAGAAATGGATAATATTTGCCGGTTTATTTGTAATGATAATAGCTGCATCAATAACAACTTTGCATATTTACAATAAAAACAAAAGCTGCATTGCTGATTGGGAATGCTCTGAGTGGAGTGGTTGCACAAAAAGTGTACAGGCAAGAACCTGCATTGACAACAGGCAATGTGGAACCCTGAAAAACAAGCCAGAGGTTGTCAGAAGCTGCAATATGCTGTGTTTTGATAATATATTCAACCAAAACGAAGAAGATGTGGATTGCGGAGGGGTATGTGAATCTTGTGAAGCCAAGCTTGCTCCAAAGAAAAGAACCAGTATGCTAATTTATGCAGGGTTAATACTGGTGTGTTCTGCATTTATAGTCGTAATTTACAGAAGGGGGAAAGAAGCAAGGGGCATGTTTAAAGGAGAATTTAAAGGGAGGGTAGATAAGTTTAAATCCAGATTAGGAGATGTCAAGCAAGGAATCCAGATAAGGGAAGCTGTTACAGACCCAAGAGCAGTCCAGCTTGAAAGCTATATTAAAAGCTGCTTAGCAGCAGGCTATAGCAATGAAGCAATAAGACAATCCCTCATTAATAGTGGATGGCCTGCAAAAACAATTGACACTATTTTTGAGGATATAAACAATATAAGGATAGGTGTTTAAATTGTACCATCAAAAAACCATAAAACAGATATTTAATGAATTAAAAACATCTGAAAAGGGATTAAGTGAAACAGAAGCTAAAAATAGGATAGATAGTTACGGCTTAAATGAGATTAAAGAAGGAAAAAAGATATCTCCATGGAAGATATTTTTCTCGCAATTCAATAGCTTCATAATTTACATCTTATTGATAGCCGTGGTTATATCTGCGGTAGTAGGCTACAGGGAATATTCAGATGAAGGCGGCTCAATAATAAGCCACTTTATTGATAGTATTGTTATCTTTGTTATCCTAATTCTCAATTCAGTTCTGGGCTTTATCCAGGAATACAGGGCTGAGAAAGCAATTGAAGCTTTAAAAAAGATGGCAAGCTTAAAAGCGAGGGTTATCAGAGATGGAAAAGAAAGGATTATTGACACAAAGGAATTAGTGCCTGGAGACATCCTTGTCTTGGAGGGCGGAGAAAAAGTTCCTGCTGACTCAAGATTAATTGAGATTGCAAATCTGCAAACACAGGAAGCATCTTTGACAGGAGAATCGCTGCCGATAAAAAAAGAGCTGGATGCTTTGCCTGAAAAAACTGTTTTGGCTGACATGAAGAATATGGTTTTTTCTGGAACTATCATAACAAACGGCAGAGGGAAGGCAGCGGTTATTGCAACTGGTATGTATACAGAGCTCGGTAAGATTGCCCATCTTATCCAGCAAGAAGAAGCCAAATTAACGCCACTACAAAAAAAATTACAAGGATTAGGCAAATGGATTGGATGGCTGACAATAGTGATTGCTTTCATCGTATTTATTGCAGGCGTGTTAAAAGGAGAGGCCAGCGTGATTGAGATGTTTATTGCTGCAGTTGCATTAGCGGTTGCAGCTGTACCAGAAGGCTTGCCGGCAATCGTGACTATCAGCTTGGCTATTGGAGTCCAGAAGATGATAAGAAGGAATGCATTAATAAGAAAATTGCCTTCTGTAGAAACATTAGGAGCTACTGATGTTATATGCACAGACAAAACAGGGACATTAACTAAAAATGAGATGACTGTAAAGAGATTATTTGTAAATAAAAAAGTTATAGATGTCAGCGGAGCTGGCTATTCTACTGAAGGAATCTTTAGCTGTGACAAAAAGGTTGTAAGCTCGGATTCTTTTTCAAAGCTATTAGAGATAGGCGCAATTTGCAATGATGCAAGTTTAGGTGATGAACCAATAGGGGATCCTACTGAGATTGCGTTGATAGTTTCAGCTGCAAAAGGAGGGATAAAGAAAAGCGTTTTAGAGATA
>CAZKBD010000143.1:0-2786 GCA_964550945.1 uncultured Methanosarcinales archaeon | reverse complement strand
CCAATTCACCGTCAGGTCTTTCAGACCATGACGAACTCTTGGCGGGATTTAGAAAGTTTAATAAGCCAGTTTGCATTAAATAGGCTTATGACACTCGCTTATATAACCTGTAGGGATGAGAAGGAAGCTAGAAAAATATCCTTGCATTTGCTTGAAAAAAAATTAATTGCTTGCTCAAATATGCTTCCAATAAACTCTATGTACAGATGGAATGGCAAGATTGCAGATGATAAGGAATTCTTGGTTATAGCTAAAACAACCGAAAAAAAGTTTGGATTGATGGAAAAAGAGGTTGAAAAAATTCATAGCTATGAAGTGCCTTGCATTATTAAGATAAAATGCTCTGAGAACAAAAAATACAGAGATTGGGTTTTGGATTCTGTGAAATAGCTATTTGTCGGTTACTTTTTCTAGTAATTCTTCTGCTCTTTTTATATCTTTAATCACTTTTTTAAGATCCTGTTTTATTCCGTAATCTGTCTTGCTTATGTCGTTATCAAGCTCTATTATCTTACTGCAAACCCCCTCAATCCATTCTCTGCTGATTGGCCTTGTCTCTGCTGCCATAAGCAGAGCGTCTGCAAATTCCCTTATTTCTCTCACATCTTTTGCGATTTTTTTAATAAAGCCTTTTAATTCTGTCAGTGTTGGATCTTTTTCTTTCATTATCCTCATTTTTTAGCTGATTATATTTAAATTTATTGGTTAAAACATTAATCAAAAACTATTTAAATAAGGAGATTAACAAGAGTTATATGGCTCTAACACTGATGAAGCGCATCAGAGATGTGCAAAGATTTGAGAAGATACTAGGAGTTCTGTTCGAAGAAGGATTTGGTTACCTATTGGCAAGAACCAAGTTAAGAAGGAATGTTCCTATAAAGCAAAGATTGAAAGCTGAGGTAAAAAAGAAGGAGCAGATAAAACCCGAAGTTAGGTTAAGAAGAACTTTAGAGAGATTAGGCCCAACATTTATTAAATTCGGGCAGTTGCTTAGCGTAAGGCCGGACCTTATTCCTGTCTCATACACTATTGAATTAGAAAAACTACAAGACAGAGTAAGCCCTTTTTCCTATAATGAAGTTGAAAAGATAATAAAAGAAGAGCTTGGAAAACCAGTCAAAGAGCTTTTCAAGACATTTGACAAAACGCCTGTTGCCTCTGCTTCTATAAGCCAAGTGCATAAAGCAACTTTGAAGAATGGAGAAAAGGTTGCAGTGAAAGTACAAAGGCCTAATGTAGGAGAGATTTTGGTTACTGACATTGAGATTATGATTTATATTGCGCAGTTACTTGAAAAGAAAGTGCCTGAGATAAAAAAATACAGCCCGGTTGCCATTGTAAAGGAATTTTCTGAATGGACAAGAAAAGAACTGGATTTTAAAAATGAGGCCAGAAACGCCAGCAGATTCTATAGGAATTTTGAGAATATATCTAATGTGAAGATACCTAAAGTATACAGCGAGTATGTAACTAAAAAAGTTTTGGTCTTAGAGTTTATTAATGGGATAGATATCCGGGACTTTAAGGCAATGAAAAGGAGGGGGCTTAGCGCACCAAAGGTGATAAAGAACGGTTTTGATGCTATAATGAAGCAGGTTTTTGTGGATGGGTTTTTTCATGCTGATCCCCACCCAGGGAACATTATGGTTCTAAACAATAATAGGGTTGCTTTTGTTGATTTCGGGATTGTAGGGCATTTCAGCGAGATCTTGAAAAGAAGGGCAATTGACCTCTTCTACGGGATTGTAAAAGAGGATCCTGATAAGGTTATACAGGCGTTCCTTGATATGGGCGCTGTGGATGGAGAGGTGGATATTGAAAATTTTAGAGAGCAGATTCTGGAAGTGATTGAGCCTCTTAAAGGGGCTAGCCTGAAGGATATTAAGATAAGCAGAATTTTGGAAGATGTTTTGGACATTGCTTTAAAGAACAATATCAAGATGCCTGTTGATTTTGTTCTCTTTGGCAAGACAATTTTGACTTTAGAGGGCATTGCTTTGAAGTATAACCCTGATTTCAACTTCAGCAGTAATGTTGAGCCTTTTATTAAAGAGCTGGAGATGCAGAGATTAAACCCAAAATATATGGTAGATAATGTTGTCAGAAATTTCAATAAGTTTGGAAGGTTTGTTATAGATCTGCCAGAGCAGACAACAAGGGCTTTAAAAAAAATACAGGAAGGCAGATTTAAGATTGATATTGATGATAGCGGAATAAGAAAATTGTCGTTGGAGATTGACAGATCAAGCAACAGGCTTGCTTATGGGATGATAATTGCTGCTCTTCTGATTGCTGGATCACTGGTGTTAAGGACAGTTGAGCCAATTGCCTATCTTTGCTTTATCCTGGCTGCTGCGCTTGGAATAGTGTTATTTGTTTCGATATTTAAAGAAAGAAAATTGAGGTGAGATGTATGGATAAAAAACAAATACAAAAAGGATTGTTGATTGGCTTGGGTGCATTGAGCTTAACAAAGAAAAGCGCTGAGAAGGTGGTCAAGTCTTTGGTGCAAAACAGGCTTTTAGGAAAACAAGAAGCGAAGGCTTTAGCGAAAAAGGTCTTGTCAGAGATAAAAAAGGCTAATGCAAAATTGGATAAGCTTGTCATTGCTGAAGCAAAAAAACAGCTGGCTAAGGCAAAACCAGCGATAAGGAAATACAGCAGCAAGGCAAACAGAGAAGGAGAAAGAGTTGCTAAGAATCTGGCTAAAAAAGCTGAAAAGATAGCTAAACAGATTGGAGATAGCTTGAAATAGGGGTTATTAGTTAGTTATCCTTTTTTAT
>CAZKBD010000142.1:0-2817 GCA_964550945.1 uncultured Methanosarcinales archaeon | reverse complement strand
ATATCTTTTACAAGCCAGTGCACCCAAGTTCCTGCTGGAGCATCTGGATCATCTACAATCAAGGCAAAACTCTTTGTTCCTGCTGGAGCATCGCTCCAAGAAAGCTGTGGATTAATATTGTCTCCTTTGCAAGCATATTTACTTGGAATCATGCTTCCATTTTGAAAAGCATTTGAGCTTAATTTCATACTCTCGCCTCCTTTTTCATATGTTTTATTGATATCTTCTTTAGTTGTTGCGCAGCCTAAAATAAAAGCGCATAAAAATAGAAATAAGATCACAACCCTCATAGATACTATTAAGAGTGGATTATTAATAAAGTTTTCTGCTATCTTTGGCATCCTCTTAAATTCTACAACAAAAAAACAGAACTAACTAAGGCTTGACTAAAAGGCACTAAAAAACAAATGTTAAAGATAGAACATACAATAAGTGCACTAATTATGCAACAATTGGCTTTGCTTGTTCTATCACTCTTTTTAAATCTCCAGAAAAAACCTTACTAGCTTTAAGGATTTCGATGCCAGTAATTGAACCATCTTTAGCAAGATCAATAACCACCCCATTAGGCAGTTCAACACTTTTCCAGTATTCGCCCTTACTAAGCCCTATATTCAGAATATCTTCCTCTTTGTCATACCATGTTTCTTTCATTTTAATCGAGCCAAAAGGCAGTTATAACTTTAATCTTATTTTTACCAATCCTTCTATAGATTACCTTAAGCATTTTACCAAGTTGAGGGACTCTACATACAGCATTGGAAGCATCTCCCCAATATTTATCCCTAAGTTCATTTGAATTTATTATTGCATACTCAATCAAGTCATCAGTTATATCGGCTCTATACCTCTTTTTGCGCATCCAATGAACTGAATATGTGATTTCCATTTTAATGAAAGATGGATCTATTTAAATAATTTATTCTTAATTTAAAAATAAAAAAAGAACTAGACGTCCTTTAGGCCGTCTGTAGTAAGATAGAACATTGCTTCTCCATCTGCCAGATAAGGGCTGTCAACTAGTTTAGCTACTCTACTGCCTTTCTTGCCTTTCCTCAAGTAGATTCTTGTCGCTGAGTTATGAGCTACGATATGGCCTCCGATTGCCGTAGTTGGATCGCCAAAGAACTGGTCTGGCTTAGCCATAACTTGGTTTGTTACGTAAACACTCAAGTTATAGATATCAGCTAGCTTGCTTAAGACATGCATATGCTTGTTTAACTTCTGCTGCCTATCTGCTAAAGTCCCTCTTCCAACAAACTCTGCCCTGAAGTGCGCAGTTAAGCTATCAATTATGACCAGCTTAACATTAAGGCCTTCTTTTTTGATCAGGTCTTCAACCTTCTCTGCCAAAAGCATCTGATGATCGCTGTTATAAGCTCTAGCTACTTTTATGTTCTTAAGCACTTCATTAGGATCTAAGCCTTGAGCTTTGGCAATTTGTTCTATTCTCTCTGGCCTGAATGTGTTTTCTGTGTCTATAAACACAGTAATCCCATTAGCGCCCCCTTTCTCAACAGGCGTCTGGGCAGATACAGCTAATTGGTGCGCTAATTGGCTTTTACCTGATCCAAATTCATCAAAGCATTCTGTGATGCTTGATGTTTCAAATCCACCGCCAATTAATTTGTTAAAGGCCTCGCTTCCTGTGGTTATTCTCAAAACTTTATTTCGTTTGTTTAAAAGCTCTTCACCACTCATAAAACCCATATCCAATGAGTTTCTTGCCGCAATAATCACTTTTTTTGCGGCAGCTTCGGTCATTCCAGTGGCATCAATTATTTCGCCAGGGGTTGCGACTGCAACAGCCATCAAATCAGTATAGCCTACTGCTTCTAATTTTTCAACAGTAGCTGGGCCAACACCAGGCAAATCGCTTAATGTATTTGCCTTGCCTTTAAACTCCTTCTCTGGCTCTTGGATGTCTTCATCAATCTCTTCTTTTTGTTTTCTGCTCATCATCATCACCTTACATAACAATGTCTTCTTCTATATCATTGTCAGAAGAATCTTGTCCTTTTAGGACAAGATATTCATATGACTTCTGCAAGACTAATGAAGCCTTTGGCAAATCATTCAGCCTTAAAGAAGAAGTTGATTGCCATACTCCGTTTTTGTCTTTATACCTTCTTTGGAGCTGCACTGTCCTGAACTCAACAGGCCCTCCGTTCTTGCTGACGCCATTATTGCGCCAAACTGTAGCATTTATTGCTCCAGTGCTAAATTTCTTTTCTGGCTGTACGCCATTATTCTTTTCTTTCATTTATACCGCCTCTTGCTGTTCGCTTTTTATTTCAAACTTCCCTTGATTATGAGCTAATGCTTGCGCATTGCTCCAGGAAGCGAGGTTGGCATTTCGTCAATGCCTGAACATATGTAGATTATCCTCCTTTAAATACCTTATGTGTCCATGTCCAGTGTCCAATGGTAGCTTATTTGGGGGTTATATGGCTCGTATCTTCAAAATTTTGAGGTTTAAGGCATGTCCAGTGGGTAGATTAACTAATGATTTTCAAGAAAATAAAAAAATTAGATTATGAATTTCAGAATTTAGCCATTTCAGCTCCTAAAACCCTAAAATTCTGCGTTTGGTGTATATAACTTATTAGTTGCAATTGCCGAGCCAAAAATTCGAAAGATATATAATCTATAACTTCTAAATATATTTATGGAAGGATTTGAATATTTTGATTTAGAATATAAAAAAAGAAAAATAAACTATTTTTATATAATTCCAATACTTGTTGGGTTCCTGCTTTTAAGTGGATTTTGGGACAGGATTGATTTGTTATAATCTAAGCAAATTGTGCCATATTG
>CAZKBD010000141.1:0-2867 GCA_964550945.1 uncultured Methanosarcinales archaeon | reverse complement strand
ACTTTATATACCACAAGAAATTGCAAAGCAATTTCTTCGTATTAAGAGCGGACAACAATTCTCAATATTCCTTGTCCGCTATTATAGTTGAAGTAAATGCCTAAACTTCCAGTGAAAGGATAAATCAAATTATAAACCGATGATTTTATAAATATCTTGCACTTAACTCATTTCATGGAAGAGCAAATATCTGGATCGCAAAAGCCAAAAATAATGACTGCTGGCGTTGTTGCAGGCATATCCTCTTTAATCATTCTTTTTGTTGGTGGGATATTGTTCTATATGCATTTTGAGCATTGGTCTTTTGTCGATGCATTTTATTTTGTCGGAGTTACATTAACCACAATAGGCTATGGCGACATTTATCCAAAAACAGAGATAGGCAGGATCTTCACAGTGATTTTTGCATTTGTTGGCGTTGGCACTACTTTGTTAGTCCTATCAATCACTGCTGAGCATTATTTCACAAGAAGAGTCCAGCAGATTGTGAAGACATCTGCAGACAAGAAAATAATGGGGATAACCAAAGAGTTTGCTAAGAAGCTGGTGCATGATCTTATACCTGAGCCGATAAAGCCCAAGTCTATGAAAAAAAAGCCCTAAACAAAAAAATAAAAAAAATAATTTTTCTTTTATACGACTCTTCCTACAAACCTAAACTGCCCGTCTGTAAAATTGCCATAGCATGGATCAGGCACTTCAAGCTTAAAAGTTATTGACATCTCTCCACCTTGGTTCAATAGCGACCAATCCCTCTCCCAGTTTAGTATCCTGCACATATCATCGATCTCTCCACTATGGCTGGTCAGATAAGTGAACTCATCCACATCTGCCGTACAGATATTTATAGGTATGTTTGGATCGTTTACAGTCGCTCCTAACGCCGGAAAAAAATTGTCATTGCTTCCTGAATTTATGCTTCCTTTTGTTGCATAGTACTTGAACTGATAGTATGGAATTCCATTTCCAGTCCCGCAAAATGCACTAGGATTAGTTGGATCTGCAAAATAATCATCTGCTGCAATGTACATATCCATTACAACTCCGGATCCATCTTCAGCATCATTCTCTAGATAGACTGTAGTTGATATCGCAGTTGATCCTGGCGAAGTGCTGCCAAAGTCAACAGGGCCTCCAGTTAGAGCCAAAGCCAGTGATGGATTAAAGTCCAAGAGATCAGTCCACAAGCTTACTACATAATTTGGATCTGCTTCACAAGCGTCAATGCCACCATCATAAGCTTGGACTGATACCGGCTCAGTGTCATTCCAGCTAGATTGGACTATCAAGGTACAGGCAAAGAACTTGTAGTATTCGTAATCATTTGAAGCGTCTAATGCAGGATCTAAACTAAAATGGTCTGTCATATAATTTCTTGCTTGCGCTAAAGTAGCACCATTTTCAGTCCGATAATCGTCTATCAAGTCTCTTTCAGCGCAAGATCCATGAGGAATGCCATCAACCAAAAGGTTGACTCCATCAATGTCATCAGCACCATTTTCATCATAAACTCCGATATAATAAGTCAATAGCTCTCCTTGAAAGAAATAGTTCTGCCTCTCTGGGATTTCATAACCTTCATCACCGTAAGCGTTTGTCACAATAGCGCCATATATTCCTGCTGTATAATAAGTCTGGTCATTTGGATTCCAAAGCCTTGCTGTCGGATCAATAAACACCAATGGAGGTATGCATGCATCTCCCCCTATATCAATGACAGCTTCGCTTCCAATTTCCGCTTCCTCCGACACCACGACCGGCAACATCCCTATTACCAGAATTAGAGTTATAATGCAATTTATTGTTTTTTTCATCATCTCACCTCTTTTTTTAATTTTGGCCTAACTGCCTTCAAAAGCCGAGAAAGTTTGCTTAGCTCATGGTATAATAAGCCAATTTGCAATTTCCCAGCAATCTATCGCTATCAAGCCGTTGAATTACTGCTCGCAAGAATAATCCCCATCAATAGGTCTCAGTAAACAGATACAAAAACCCCCTTCTTTTGTACTCAGCAGAAGACGAACTATTTAAGGTTTATTATGAGTAAAAATATATACCAGAGACTAGATTAGTTTTTGTCGCGAGTTTGGGACAACTAAACAAACAGCGCAACATATTCTATAAATAATGTAAGGAATGCTGTTGCAGCTATTGTTCCCAAAATAGGCTTTGTTTATCGTAAACCGAAAATTACAAATATGAGCTTATTTGTTTATCATAAACATGGAAAAGATGTATGCACCGACCAAAATTAATGCTCAACTAGCTCTATAATTTATACTTAGTCTTGAGAGAATGAATCCTCTTAAGATAACTGTCAAATGCTTTCTTATGAGTGCCTATTGTTAATAACCAAATAGTGTCCCTTTCTATGTAATAGATCAATCTTACATTATCTGTAATAGGTTCTCTGTAACAATTGGTTCCGCCACTTAAGTGTTTTGCCCTGATGGGATTTTCTTTTATCTTTGTCTTCTTATCATAGAAGTTTTGTAATTCTCTAACGCCAAGCTTATCTAAATCTTTAAAGAAATCGGGGTGCTCTTTGATTATCCAATCAACCAATGTTTACTCCTCTTTTCCTCAGATAGTCGTCTAATTCTTTCTCAGATTTTCCTTTAACACGGCCTGTTTTGATATCGCTTAATCTCTGTCTAGCTATCTTGTCTTGGTCTTCAACAAGATCTTCAAAATGAGATACTAAACGTTCTACATCAGATATCACAAGCCCCAACTTATCTTTGGATATAGCTACAGTTTCCATCGTACTGCACTAGAAGATACCCTAATTTAAAAATCTATCGATAAAACTGATTTTGGGACAGGATTGATTTGTTATAATCTAAGCAAATTGTGCCATATTGCTC
>CAZKBD010000140.1:0-2907 GCA_964550945.1 uncultured Methanosarcinales archaeon | reverse complement strand
GCCTTTTCTCTGGACGTGGGTTTTTTTGCATAATTTGCACTGGTACCTTAAATCTGTCTTCTTGGTTGCTTTCTTGCCAGTCATCTTAAACTTAGAAATAGCTGGCTTTGAGTATCTTCCCATGTTGCCATGGCCTCTTGCTTTTCCTCTTCTTCGAGCTCTGACTTTTGAGCCATAAGTAAGAGAGCTAGGTTTCCCTTTCTTTGTCTGGCTAACCGTATGCTCTGTATGCTTTTTACAATAAGGGCAATATCTCTTAATCAGCTTGGGTATTTTCATATAACTTATAAGAACTGCAGCTTATTTAAAAAGATTTCGTTTATAGAAAATAAATGCTATGTTTCATTCGCTCTTAAATTGTCTGAACTCTTTTAAGAAGGTTATCTGCCTAAGTCTATTTTCTTAGGGTATCAAAAATCAGTCCTTCATATCTGAATGCTGTAAACTCATGATGAGTATACATTTTTTCACCTGGCAGCAAAACCCTATTTCTAAAAGGGCCACTTAGTTGCCCGGCATAAATAGAATGGGCATGTTTGATGGGAGCTACCAAAACAAACCTCTGTTCATCTCCATCATTCCATGTTGCCATTCCCGGAGTCTCATCATCATGCACGCTAATTAACAAAGCTCTTCGCGTTTTTGTATCAAGCAATATTGCTGCTGGCCTGCCATCATAATGATAGGTTACATCAATTTTGTATCCATCTAATCTAATAGCGTATCTGAACGTTTCTTCAATTCCAGCTACTCTAAATTCTCCTTCAAATCTTTTATCAACCGGCACATACGTTCTATCATTTACGATTTTTCCTGTTGGAACATTGCGGCAATCAGTAGCATAGACTTTGTCTGTGGTTGTTAGGAGCATAAGATCTTCCAATCTTGCATTACCAAGAAGCCAAGACCAATGCCTTCCTGGTGCTGATGGAATTGGCTGGCCAGCTAGGTTAACAATCTCTCTTTTTTCTACAAAACTGCTATCAGACAGGACGAATTTGTTATCTACGTATGCGCCTTGAGGGAATTCATTTATAGCTATTCCAATAAGAGTTCGCATTGTAGCATAAGCATGATCATCCAATGATTGTTTATCCATCAACCAATGTGTTAGGAATCTTAAGTAGCCGTGTATGAAAAATTCATTAGTATCATTTTTACCAAAGTATATTGGGCGCCAAGTATTTGTACGTTTATCATATACCTGGCCTACTCCATGGTCAACCCTGTTGAAAGGTTCACAGAAAGCAGCTCCGACTCTTGCTGGAAGTTGCTGCCGAAGGCCATTTGCATTGACAATATCTGCATCACTAAGATCAAATGGATTAACAAATTGTTGCCTTGGCAAGCCTTTGGCTTCTCTAACTAAATCATTATGGCCAAACATAACATCAACAAGTTCATCCACACCTTCTTTATTAGTAAATTTCAAAGCCAATTGCTCAATCCCGCCACCTATACGGGCAATTGTTGCCAATTGTGCTAATTCTCCTGTATCATACTGCAATAAATGAACTAATCTAGAGTCTCTACAAAGAAGTTCTGGACTTTGATCTGGCCTAAGTTCTATATCCTGGGTTTTTGCTTCGAATGTTACAGCCATAATGACTCCCTAAAAGCGTAAATCATAATAATTCCACTAATGGCCTAAATTGCAGATTATGCACTTCTGCCAGTGGCCGGCATGTTACAACCCCATGATAAACATTAACTCCTCTTGCTAAATAAGGATCTTCCCTAAAAGCACCTACTCCATTATTTGCCAATTTTAGAACATAAGGCAACGTAGCATTAGTAAGAGCAACTGTTGAAGTATTAGGATGTATTCCCGGCATATTTGCAACAAAATAGCCTATTACAAAATTAGCGCCGTATGATAGCCTGGCATTGTAAAGAGTGTTTGTTGACCAATGAGGGTTTTCTAGGCTTATGTACCTTACTGGATCAGTGTGTGTTGTTGGCTGGCTAACATCAGTGCAGCCCCCATTATCAATAGAAACATCAACGAGAACTGCGCCTGGCTTCATTAGTGCGATATTGTTATAAGATAGTAGGTTAGGTGTTCTTCCACCTGGAAGATTCACAGTGCCGATTACGGCGTCAGCTGTGGGGATATAAAACTGTATCAATGACACCTTCGGGTTGATTACTTCTGCATCTTGATAGCGCACCCTTAGATATTGGCGCCTTGATGGGTTAGTTTCTGCAATCACAACCTGAGCCCCAAGCTGAAGGGACCTTATGAGAGCAAACTCTCCAGCAACTCCACCTCCTAAGATTAGATAGGTGGCTGGATCAACAGTAGGTATTCCTCCTGCTAACTTGGGAGAATAGCTCTCAGCAATTGCAGGAGCCATTGTGCCTGCAACCTGGCTCATTGGAGCCAATAAAGGAAGGATACCATTAGCTAATTGGACTGTTTCATATGCAACAGCAATAATTCCAGATTGCATGAGCCTTTCTGTTAAAGGCTTATTAGCAGGCAGATGAAGATAGGTTAATAGAATCCCATCAGGATTTAACAAATCCAATTCTTGCTCTTGAGGTTCCTTTACTTTTAAGACCAATCCAGATTGAAATGCTTCATCAGGAGAGGTTACTATTTTTGCCCCTTTAGTTTCATATTCTTTATCGCTAAAACCAGAGCCAATCCCTGCTCCTTTTTGCACTAAAACTTGGTGGCCTGCTTTAACCAGCTGCTCAACTCCTGGAGGGGTTAATGCAACTCTGTTCTCATCAGTTTTGGTTTCTTTTGGAACACCAACAATCATTTTTATTTCCTCCTAAGGTAACTACTCTAAAATAGATTCAGAAATACTGAATGTTTTATAAATTTTTTGACAAAACTTGAATTTGTGTTATCCCAAAACTATTTCCCTACGGTGAGTTTCTTTCGTATATGAAACT
>CAZKBD010000139.1:0-3032 GCA_964550945.1 uncultured Methanosarcinales archaeon | reverse complement strand
ATTTACAAAGTATGTGCAAATGTGATATTACAACCCTTAAGTTATTAGTTGCCTATTTTAGGGATTTTTTGAGAATATCTCTATTAATGTCTTGCTTAGGCAATTCTTTGTTAAATATTCTTTTTAATCTGGCCTTAAATCTGTTATCATAATAATTCTCTTTAATTAATGCGGCGGCAAACTTTTTATATTCTATAGTAGAATCCACATTATTATTAAAAATTGTGCTGGGGGTAGTTTCTGACAAAGCTCTTAATATATGGTGTTCGTCTGGTAATACAGCTACAACATTGCAGTTAGATGTATCTTCAATCTCTTCCAAGCTTAGTTCAAAATCTTTTTTTCTTATTTTGTTCAAAATCAAGCCATTTATCTGAGTTCCTCTTTCCTTAGCATGTTTAATAGCCCGTAATGTGCAACTTAAAGTGGGATAGTCAGGAGTAGTAACACAAAAGAGTTCGTCAGAAGCCATCATTACTGACAGAATCTCATTATTCAGTGTAGGTGAAGAATCCAGCAATATTATATCGTAAGCATCTTTCAACTTTTGGATTTTGTCCTTTAATTTCAATGGATTTACTTCTTTATTTAATAATGAGCCTGCAATGATATGGAATCCATGCTCTGAAGAGTAAACAGCCTCTTCAACTTTTATTTTATCCTGCAAAACATCATGTATAGTATTTTCTGGATTGACATAGCCTAGGTGCAACCCAAGGTTCGGAGCTGTGAAATTAGCATCTATTACTAACACCTTCTTATTAAACTCTTTTGCTAAAGCAGCTCCTAATGCAGCTACTGCAGTAGTTTTGCCTACTCCTCCTTTTATAGAGATTATTCCAACAACCTTACCCATTGAAAACTCCCTTCAACTCATTTAGCATTTTTTCCCTTTTGGATATTACTTCTTGGATTTTTGAATCTTCTTCTTTCAATGGTGTCTCTTTATCTTCTGGTATATCATACACAGATTTAATATTTTTTAGGTTTATATCCTTTTCTATTTTTTGGGGTTTAATTTCAATATAGCTTTCTTGATTATCTTTTGTATCATCTCTGATTAGCCGGAATCCGTATGCTGCTAATGCCCTAATGCCGTCTTCTCTCGTTTTTTCCATGATTGTGTTGTCTTCAGGCAGGGATGTTTTTAACCCGGCATGCAAGGAGCTAGGATCTTTAATTGAGGGTTTAGGAGTTGTAAATGTTGTTTCTTTAAACTGAAAATTAATTTTCCTTAAGGGTTTTTCTAAGGTTCTTTCCTTTTGCATAACAACTGGTTTGACAGGTAGATAGATTTCTTTCTCTTGAGTATTATTCCTTATTACTCTAAATCCATACGATTCCAATGCATTAATATCGCCATCCATTGTTTTTTGATGATTTGTTTTGCGTTCTGGCATAGAAGTTTTTAACTTAGTATCAAAATCATTTGA
Source organism: uncultured Methanosarcinales archaeon (assembly GCA_964550945.1). Lineage (GTDB taxonomy): Archaea > Nanobdellota > Nanobdellia > Woesearchaeales > CAZKBD01 > CAZKBD01. Next base: position 1,599 of record CAZKBD010000139.1, on the reverse strand, counting down.
AGCATTTATGAAGCGGTTTACAAATGAAAATTCTGGTTTTTTAAAATGAAAATTACTCTTCCTTATTGGTCTGTCCGGGATTCTTTCCTCTCGCTTGGCAACTGTTTTAAATTTCCTTATTTCAAAATAATAAATGAAAATCAAGGCAAAAAATACCAGCCAAATCAAGCCATCAATTAGGTGGGGAGCAAAATCTTCAATTCTTGGAGAAGGCATTATTATCGCTAAATCTCCATCTACAATTATCCCTATTGTTCTATGGGCTCTTGCAGTATATGTTCCATATGCTACTTCAATGTAAAAGACATATGTTCCGGAAGAAATATCCTCTGGCAAAAACAACTCTTTGGTTTTTGTTTTTTCTTCAAAGCTACCTAGATATATTGTATCTTGTCCTGATGTAATTATTTTTCCGTCTCTTTCGATCCAGAATATTATTTCAGCATCTCCGTTGATTTCTGCCATACCTTTTAGAAAATACGTAAACTCAAAGAAACTCCCTACCTTTACAGGAGACTCAAATTCCAATATTTCCATATCAAACAATTTAACACATCTATGGTTCCAACAAGATTCATATTCCTTACAGCCATCATCATCAAAGCATTCTGCATTATGGCATTTGTGCTCAAAACAGTATTGGTTGGGTTTGCATTCAGAATCTTCAGAGCACCCATAAATGATTTCAGGAACTACTTCTTTGATGGGCTTTAGTGCTCCTCCTCCACCAGCTCCTCCTCCACCTGCAGTTCCTCCTCCTGAAGGTGCGGCTGGAGCTGTGTAGCTTACAGTGAATTGGTTAGTTGATGAGTTGCCTGTGCTGCCTAATGTGTCTGTGCAGTTGACGCTCCAGTTGTAGTCTCCATTTGCTAAACTCTTGGAAAATGTTTGAGGAGTATTTCTTGTTATTGATGTATCATTCTGATATGTTTCATTGTTTATGATTAAATAGCAGATAGTGGCATTAGTCATATCACTAACATTATATGTGAAAGTGATTGTTGAACTGAATGTCCATGTTGAGTTGTGCGCAGGGGAGGTTAAAGAGATATTTGGAGGGATTGTATCTATTGTTAGCGAAAGGTTGTTTTCTGCGTAACCACAGTTTCCCAAATTGTCACATCCGTAAATATTCCATATCAATGTTCCATCACGGATGCTGCTTAGGTTGATCAAAGCCGGCTGGTTAGAGGTTATCAGGCTTATTGTTGTGTTTGCAGCCCAACCTGAGATGTTGGTATATAATGTTGTATTTGATAGTCCTGAAATGTCTGCTGCTGTGAAATTGAATGTGATATTATTTGATGTTGTTTTATAATTGTCTATGGGATTGTGTAAGGTTATGTTTGGAGCAGTAATATCTCTTGTAAACATTCTTGTCAAAGATGTGTTCACATTACTCGCATTATCAACACAAGTAACATTCCAAGTATGAGTTCCTTCATTAAATCCAGCAACAGTAAAATTAACCGCTGTCCCATTAGCAGATTCATTGTTAGAAACATTTACAACACCATCAATTGTTAGATTACATGTTAAACCAGTATCTAAATTATCAATTGCAGTCCAGTTGAAGGTGATTGAGGAAGATGTCGTATT
>CAZKBD010000138.1:0-3042 GCA_964550945.1 uncultured Methanosarcinales archaeon | reverse complement strand
TTATCTGAAAAAAGAATACAGCTCAAACAGGCCTGGCAAAATAGTTACAGAATTTTAGGGCTGTATGATGTTGTCAATATTGCTTATTCAAAATATTTAAATAAAACTAAATAATTCCAGTAGCAATGAAGGGGGTACTAAGATTTTTACTGTTAATTGCAATTTTAACGCTTAACTCATTTGCTGCCGGCGCACAGGGCAATCCCACATATATCAACATTTTTCTATCAGCGCTTAACTCGCTACTTGTTTTTTATTTGGTTTATTCAATATTCAGCAATTATTGGCACTCAATACTATCACTTGCCAGCTTTGGAATTGTAATAATATTCCAGAATTCTTTAACAGGCACGGATTCTATCATTACTAGCATAAATACTGCCTTGCTGCTGCTGATTTTAATATCGTTTGTATTATGGGAGAAGACAAAAAGGCATAGCTATTTTGCATTACTGGTGTTTACAGGATTTGCATCGTTATTTCTTATGCCAAGTGCAGCCATATTCTCCCTGAGCATAATAGGGCCATACATGCTAATATGCAGAGATGATATCGCATCGCTAGTATATAGGAAAAAAGCGTATTTCTGGACAATAATAGCGTCAGCATTTTTCTCGGTGCTTATGATGGCTGTTAAATTGTACAAAAGCCGTTCCACAATAGATACTTTAGAAGCATCTTACAGCCAATTGCCCTCTTCAGTAAGCTCATTCGGGATTTTTGGATTTTTGATGATGCTCTCAGGAGTAATGTACATCTTGTTGAGAGAAAAAAACAAGCTTTTGTTTATATGGATGGTGTCATCAATAATCCAACTATATCTGTTTTATGCTTTAAGAATCACTTTTATGCAATTTGAAACATTATTTGTATTCTATATGGCAGTAATGAGCATTCTTGCAGGAACAGGAGCATCTGCGCTAATAGCCCTTACCAACCGATTACAAAGAAATAAGGCATACATTATAACGGCAGGAATAAGCATCATCACCCTGCTTACCCTCCCCTATACAAAATTTTTAATATGGATAATATATGCGAATCTGTTAAAATGATTAATCTTAAGCACCAAAGAAAATATAAACAGGAAATTAAGCAGATGAGAGAATGAATAACCTTTTGCAGAAAATCGACCTGATTCAGCAATTAACAGTTGCCTCAGTAAAAAAGAAGACAGAAGGAAGCTACATAAGCCTAATGTGGGATATGCTCTTGCCATTATTAGGATTTATAATCATAACCTTTGTTTTCAACAACAACCTTGGCAAGAACATAGAATACTATCAATTATATGTCCTTTTAGGGCTAATACACCTCCTTTTTCTTATACAATCAACTCGCGAGTCAATGGACGTCATTATAGAAAACAGCAACATAATAAAATCAGTCAACTTCAGCAAAGAATGCCTTATCATTTCAGCAGTTGCATCAAAATACATCCCATTCCTGCTATCATGGATAATATTTTTCATACTGATGTTTGTGTTCAAACTCAACGTACTGCACATCCTGATATTTCCTGTGATTTCTGCAATTGAATTTCTATTTGTGATAGGAATATGCCTGTTAGTATCACCTATTGTCGTGTTCTTCAGGGATTTTTCCAGAATCTGGGAGTTGCTTCTAAAAATTGCATGGTTCATCACGCCGGTATTTTACGCTCTTGATCCAAAGAACAGATTACTCTACGCAATAAACCAGATTAACCCGCTTTACCATATTACAACACTATCAAGAAACGCATATCTTTACAATACATTGCCATCACTATTTTACCTTATCCAGATATTACTCTTCTCATCAGCCATATTTTTTATAGGAATATGGGTATTTTCATCAAGCAAGAGAAGATTTGTGGAGCTGGTTTAATGCAGCTAGAAAACATTTCAAAGAGGTTCAGAGTAAAAACTAAGAGCAGAAGCATAATCGCAAGAATAATAAACACATTCATCCATACAGATAGTCTAACTGCACTCAAAAACATAACATTTTCACTCAAAGAAGGAGAGATTTTAGGGATAGTGGGCCCAAACAGCTCTGGAAAAAGTACCCTGTTAAGGGTAATTGCAGGAATCTACACGCCTTCCAATGGTAAGCTCACGGTAAGGGGCAAAGTAATCCCGCTGATTAATCTTAAGTATGGGCTTATAGACTCCCTCACAATGAAAGACCACATAATTTTATTAGGAGTGTTAATGGGGATGAGAAAAAAAGAGATAGAGAAAAAATTCCAGAGCATTGTGGGTTATTCTGAGCTTGGCGAATACACAGAGACCAAAATAAGGCATTTCAGCGAAGGAATGAAAGAAAGGATGATATTTTCAACTGCTGTACACTGCCAGTATGACATTCTTTTGATGGATGAGATATTAATGCTTGCAGACAGGCAATTCAGGGAAAAATGCTCAAACACCATAAGAGAATCTGCTGAGAACGGAAAAATCATAATAATTGTAAGCCACGAGCTTGACCTGATCAAGAAGATTTGCACCAAAGCAATACTACTTGACAAGGGAGAGATAATAGCAGAGGGCAACACAAAGGCGATAATCTCAGAATATGAACATCAGCACAATGAAAATAAAAGATATCAACAAAATAATTGAAGAGGTTCCCTCGATCATAACTAAGAATGAAGGGCTATTATTGTACAAGCTGGCAGAGAAGTCATCGTCAAAAGGGGTTATTGTTGAAATAGGCTCCTATAAAGGGGGCTCAGCAATAATTCTTGCAAAAGGCTCTCTTGGCGGAAACAGGCAAAAGGTGTATACGATCGACCCCCATATCAGAAGAAAAGGAATGACATGGGGAAGAGAAACCGTACCACTCTATACGTTTGATATGCTCATGAGCAATATCAAAAAGCACAAAATGGATAAGATGATTGTACCAATAAAAAAAACATCCAAAAAAGCAGCAAAAAGATGGAAAAAACCAATAAGCCTTTTATGGATAGATGGAGACCACACTTATAATTCGGTAAAAAGTGATTTCCTAATGTGGGAAAAATATTTGATAAAAGGGGGAGTGATAGCCTTCCAC
>CAZKBD010000137.1:0-3170 GCA_964550945.1 uncultured Methanosarcinales archaeon | reverse complement strand
TCTTTAAACCAAGTTCTTCGGATTTTCTTGCTCTGAAATACAACTAATGCTTTATTATGGTCTTCCATTTTATTTCACTTCTTCAGACAGTTTAGATTTACTTTCTTTAAGTCTTTTATTAAACTCCTCCTTCGATATATGACCATAGTTTAAGTTAAATTTTGGCTTTTCGCCAATGGAACAATAAATAAATCTTTGTATTAGGATATAAAATTTAACAATTTCGTTCCTAATCTCGCTCAAGAACACATCAAAATCTAAATTACTTTTGGCAGATGGAAAAAACTCTTGAAAATATAAGCCGCTTTTATGTATTATTTTCTCACGATACTCTTTGATGTTACCAATATCAATAGATTCAACCACTTTAATAAGATTTTGATTTATCTTTTTCTCATTAATTTTATAAATTATTGCTTTCCTTTTTGCTTCAAATTTTTTTCCCTTATTACATTGAAATAACTCTTGTAAGCAAAGGATAAATCGCTCGTAGTTAATTCGTAAAAGTACTGTTAAATTAACTAGATGGTACACGGCTTCATGGCTCTTAATCATAAGGTTCATTTTTTCCCAATCTTTTAATTGTTCTTTATACTTCCATTTTTCAACATCAAGCTTATTTAAAGACAAGATAGCTTCCTTTAATGCATAAGTGAGCAATAAATCATTATGATAAATACTTAAAAATCTGGAGAAAGACAAATCTTTTTTCCCTAGATAATTATTCCATTTATTGTAAATATCTACCAAATCAAACTGAATTAATTTTGATTCTGGCATAAATAAATCAGATAACCCACTACAATGTATGGATCTAAAATTAGAGATGTATTTTGCATTATTTTCAATATTTTTTAGGTTCATAACATTCCACATTCATAAAATCTAAATCTTTTTAATAGATTTTTTGACAATTTCCTTTAATAGTTCATAATCCGTTGCTGTACCGGACATATCAATCTCTTGATAAACATTCTTTTTGAAAAATTCTATCTGGTAAACTCTTTCTTGTGTGCCAAATTCATCAATATAGGTTATCCTATAAGCCTTGCTTTCAACACCTAAATCAGATGAGGGTAATTCTTCGTAAGTAACATTCTCATTTGATTGTTCTGGCAAATCTAAAACTTTTTTAACGTCATTAATGGGATAAATCGAAATAAATTGCTCTATTACTGTAGCATCAAAAATATCTTCCCCTATACGAGCAAACCTGATATAATAACCATCTTCCCATCCTAAATCGATTGCTTCTTTACTCACATCAGACTTGAGTCTGGGAGTTCTTTCTTTTATTGTGTAGCCTTCTGGCAAATCTGATAATACTAAAGCTAATTCAGATGTTGTTTTTGTTGTTGCTTGTGATCTTTGAATTATTGAAGGCTCTGCATCTTTTTGTACTGATTTTTCTTCAACTAATGCCTTAGTATCTTTTGTTATTGGTTTAGTTGTATCAGAAGTATCAGTTTGATTTGAACAGCCTCCAATTAATAGAATAAATATTATACCGCACACAACAAATAAATTTTTCATTTTTTATCCCCCCGTTTGAAGTATTTTTCATATCCTTCATTTAACCAGAACTGGTTTTGTCTTCCGACTTTCTTATATTTTAGAATTCCTTCGTGAACCATTTTTAGAAGATGCACTTGTGCTGTATTCCAAGATACTTTTACTTCTGCGGCAATGTCTTCTGTTGTTGAAGGCCAATCTGCCTTTTTTAGAAATTCCAGTATCTTTTGTTTTGTATTAGTCATTAGCGAAATCCCCCTTAAACTGTGATATATCATAAGTCAAGGCATAACTTCTATTTAAATATTCCGATGAAAATTTGTATAAACGAAATTCCCTGTGAATTAAAATTGTCCCCTTGATACTTGTTCTTGACGTATCGCATTCGCTCATTTAATAGAACGACTGAACTCCCCCCGTGCTTCGCACATATACACTCGCTACGCTCGAATTGATTGGAACTTAAACACAACTCTGCGGACGCAGGTTTCCCACACTTGCGTATGGGAAACGAACTTAACAGGAATTTAACGGTTCGCAGGGTCGGCTTCGCCTAAAACGCCAAGCGTTTTCCCCTGCTCTCCCAAATTTATTTTTCGAGGTCGGAATTTTGTGGGTTGCCTCAAAATTCCTCCGCTCTGAAAAATAAACTTCGTTAAATTCCGATGTGCTAAACGGGTCGGTCGCTCCTCGCATCAAAGCTCGTCGCTTCGGCTGTCAAAGAAATCTTTTACTTTAGTCGGAGCCCAAAAACCTATACATTTATATATATGAGATATATATAGTGTATTGGTGAGATATATGGTACAAGCAATGGTAAACATTTCGAAAGATGCAAATCAAATCTTGAATATTGTAAAGGCCAGGTATAATCTTAAAGATAAGTCTGAAGCTATTGAAAAAGTTGTTTTAAGTTGTGGAGGGGGGTTATTGGAGCCTGAATTGCAACCTGAATTTATCCAGAAGATGGAGAAGATATCTAAAGAAAAAACTATAAAGATAGGCACTCTCGAGAACTTCAGAAAAAGATATGGTATGAATTAAAATGCACTCCTTTGAAATTAGAGATCACTTGGACAAGATATTTGAGAAAATAGGGAAAAAGAACAAAAAACAACTAGAGATTATCCATAATAAGATTGCAGAAGTAATACGAAATCCACAGCATTATAAGAATCTCAGAAGCCCATTACAACACCTCAAGAGCGTCCACATAGACAAAAGTTTTGTTCTTTTGTTTTCAGTTGATGATAATCTTAAGAAAGTTACTTTTGAGGAATTTGACCATCATGATAGGATATACAAATAGGTTTTTGGGCTCCGTATTCTATTGTTCTTGGACAGCCTTCGCCCCAGAGAGAGGATTTTTTGGGGGCTCACTCACGAGGTCGGACAAAACTTCGTTTAAGCGGATATGTTCTACGACATTTTGAATTTTTCTTTTTGATGCAGTTGTAGTTCCATTTGGCGGCTCGACGGGCTTCTCTGGGAAGTCCTACTCGGCACCCCGCAGGGGGCAACCCCCAACAACGCCCTTGTTCCCGCAATGGCAAAGGCTCGGCCTGATGCCCGTAACCGCTTTCGGGACAGAGCCGCGCCATCAGGCTCTGTCCCGAATCTCGATAGAAACATAAACCCGAGCAGCCGTGAGGCTGCTG
>CAZKBD010000136.1:0-3211 GCA_964550945.1 uncultured Methanosarcinales archaeon | reverse complement strand
AAAAGAGGCATGCCCCATTTGTTGCAATCTTTTGCTATCTCTCCCATGTCTTTTAGCATATCAGCTTCATCATCTGCACCAACATTCACATGGATTGAAACAGCATCTGCCCCTAGCTTTACCGCTTCTTTAACGCTGCAGACAATCACCTTATGGTTTGGATCAGGGCCTAAACTAGTGGATGCTGAAAGATGTATTATCAAGCCAACATCTTTTCCGCCGCCCCTATGGCCGGCGCTGACAATGCCCTTGTGAAGCACTATGGCATTAGCTCCTCCGTCAGCAACCTTATTTATTGTTTCTTTCATATTCTCTAATCCTTTTATTGGCCCGACAGTTACACCATGATCCATAGGGATTATAACCATCTTACCAGTATTCCTATCCATTATCCTCTGCATCCTTATTTGTTTTCCAACCATTTTTACCACCCTCATTTCAGTTGTTTGACAGCTTTTATTATATGTTCAGCAGTTAAACCAAACTTTTTGTAAAGCTCGTCTGGTTTTCCAGACTCACCAAATTTATCATTAACTCCGATTCTTTTGATCTTAACAGGGTAATTTTCAGCTAAAACTTCAGCAACCGCGCTTCCAAGACCGCCAATAATACTATGGTCCTCAGCTGTAATCACTTTTTTTGTTTCTTTTGCTAATTTTATGATCAATTCTTCGTCAATCGGCTTTATTGTGTGGATATTGACAACCGCTAAACTTACTTTTTCTTTTTCCAACAAAGCAGCTGCTTCGAGAGCCTTATGCACCATTGCTCCTGTTGCAAATATTACAGCATCTTTTCCTTTTTTCAGCAAAACCCCTTTACCGATCTTGAAATCATATTTTTCATCAAATATCATCGGCACTTTAGTTCTTGTTAGCCTTAGATAAGCAGGGCCTTTATAATCCACTAATGCGTGGACAGCTTTTTTAGCTTCAAAATAATCAGCCGGCTGGATAACAGCCATGTTTGGCAAAGACCTCATCAAAGATATGTCTTCTAATGCCTGGTGGGATGCTCCATCTTCTCCTGTCAACAAACCAGCATGGCTGCCAACAATCCTAACATTCAGCTTGTTATAAGCAACTGATACTCTTATTTGATCATAGGCTCTTCCAGTAGCAAAAACAGCAAATGTGCTTGCAAATGCTATTTTGTTGCATGTTGCTAATCCGGCTGCTGTTCCGACCATATCAGCTTCTGCAATGCCCATATCAAAGAACCTTTCAGGATATTTTTCTTTAAATAAACTGGATCTTGTTGATTCTGACAGATCTGCATCTAATGCAACTATCCTTTTATCTTTTCCAATCTCAACAAGCGCTTCTCCATATCCATCCCTAGTTGCTTTTTCTGTCATTTTAATTCCTCAAGCGCCTTTTTCAACTGTTCTTTATCTAATGCTTTACCATGCCATTCTGCTTTGTCTTCCATGAATGAAACACCTTTGCCTTTGATAGTGTTTGCAACAATCATTGTCGGCTTGCCTTTAATTTTACCAGCCTCATCTAATGCAGCAATAATCTCATCAAAATTATGGCCATCAATCTCGATAACATGCCACCCAAATGCCCTCCATTTTTCCGTGATTGGATCAATACATTTAACACATTCATTGAAACCATCTATCTGCAGCTTATTGTAATCCTGGATGCCTACCAAGTTATCAAGCTTGTAATGCGCAGCACTCATTGCAGCTTCCCATACCTGGCCTTCCTGGCTTTCTCCGCAGCCAATCATGCAATATACCTTATAGTCCTTCCTGTCTAATCTTCCTGCTAATGCAATCCCATTTGCAACACTTAATCCCTGGCCTAAGCTGCCAGTTGACATCTCAATTCCCGGAGTTATTTTCATGTCAGGATGGCCTTGAAGCATTGAGCCCAGTTTTCTTAATGTTTTCAGCTTATCAACTGGAAAATAACCTGCTCTGGCTAATACAGCATACAAAGCAGGGCAGCAATGGCCTTTGCTTAAGATGAACCTATCTCTATCAGGCCAGTCTGGCTTTTTTGGATTGTGCCTCATCTTATGAAAATACAAAGCAACAATTAGGTCTATGGCTGATAAGGATCCACCAGGATGGCCTGAGCCAGCTTCTGTAATCATCTCTAATATGTCTCTCCTCAATTGTTTCGCAATTTTTTGCAGTTTTTCTATTGGCATTTTTTTTGAATCTCTTTTGATTGTTTCATTATATTGGTGTAGATTGACTCTATCAACTTCCCATTTATTTTCTTATTTTTTGCCTGTTTTTTTAACTGTTTTAGCACTTCTCTTTCCCTTTTTGGCTGGTTTATTGGGATACCCTGTTTTTTTTTGAATTTGGCTACTTTCCCGCTGATTTTCATGCGTTTAGCCAGCAAATCCAATATATTACTGTCTACGCAATCTATTTCTTTCCTTAATGATAACAAACTTTGTTTCATTTTACTCCTGTTTTGTTTCATCTGTTTTTATATTTTTTGTTTATGACTTTGTCTAGTCCTTTTTATGCCAAAAAAGAACCGAAACTTTCAATGGTCCGCTCAACTAACAAAAAGCGGACTTATATAAAGTAAAAATAGAATAAAGATTTATCTAGGAATAATTCGTCTAAAACCAATCCTGCGCTTTTTTGAATTCTTTCCATTAGTTTCATAATAAAAGTAGGAATACGGGCCGATATATAAATTTTTCTGTGAAAAAGAAAACTTTAAAAACAATCGTCAGTTATCTTAATGCCTATGAAAGATATGATTGAGATAAGAATCCATGGAAGAGGGGGCCAGGGAGCAAAAACAGCTTCACAGTTTATTGCAGAAGCTGCTCTCGAGGAAGGGAAAAATATACAGGCATTTCCAGAGTATGGGCCTGAAAGAGCAGGAGCCCCTATGAAGGCATATACAAGGATATCTGATAAGGCCATCACTATTTATGCGCCCATTGTTAATCCAGACATAGTTATGGTTATTGATCCGACTTTAATCGGCCCGATTGATGTAACTGAAGGATTAACTGAAAAAGGGATACTTTTGGTTAACACACCAAAAAGTGCCGATGAGATCAAAAAATCAACAAATTTTAAAGGCAAAGTTTATACAGTTGACGCAACAAAAATAGCTATAGATACAGTAGGAAGAAATCTTCCAAACACTCCTATGTTAGGAGCATTAGTCAAGATTACTAAATTCATTCATCTTGAAGCCATAAAAAAATCTATTAGAGAGCGATT
>CAZKBD010000135.1:0-3241 GCA_964550945.1 uncultured Methanosarcinales archaeon | reverse complement strand
TCATTTCCAGTATCTACATTTTTTACATCTAATTCAGGCTGAGGCAGAGCAGCTGCTACATCAATTTCAACTTCAATTGTTTCAGGAGTGCCACCTCTTGCAGGAGTAAATATAAACTGAACTGTCTTTGTTCCATCATTGGCAGGAACAAATTCAAAGTTGCCTCCTCTTATAGGATTTACAGATTCTCCTCTTCCTAGTCTTGCTCTTCCTAAAGCTACTGCATATGTTCTTCCATGAGTATTTGGAGTGAATAATATTCTATGTCCTATCTCTGCAGCCAATGGAGGATTTGTAGCTCCAGGAGTAATTCCTCTTATGTCATTTCCAGTATCTACATTTTTTACATCTAATTCAGGCTGAGGCAGAGCAGCTGGAGGCAAGATTTCAAATACATTTGGTAAGTCTACGTCATTCCCTACTCCATCGTCTATATGTATATCATATTCTCCTAATGTTGAAGGCCTGCCTCTATGATCTGTGGAAACGTCTACTTCTATGTCAAATGATGTTGGTCTTACATTCAAAAGTCCTCCACTAGTCATGTGCAATGTTGTTCTTGGTCTACCATGTAGCGGGAAGTGCAAACTTGTTACTGTATCTAATCCAGTTCCTTCTATATGTAATGTTATTATTCCTGCATCTTGTGGTGCAGAATTTGGCGTAATTCTTGTTATACTCAAAGGTGTAGTAGCACTGCCAGGTGGCGGTGGTGGGGCTCCTCCAATTACGTTTAAGGTTACTCTGATGTGATGTTCTAATCTACTTCTCCAATACCATCTTTTTCTTTTGAAGTTGCAAGTTATGATCTTTTGTGGTCCTGTGCGTATAACTAAACTGGCATTTCCCCTCCTTAGATCATAAGCTACAAATTCTCCTGCGCTAACTACAGTTGGTTCTATTTCGATTACGTAGTCATCTGGATCTGCATCTGTTATTTGTGGCTCAAATGAAAATACCTCACCTACGTTGACATTTCCAGGCAGTGTGAAATTTTCATTAGTTGTTGTCACAACTGGGCCGGGTGGTGTTGTTCTTCTTACATTAAAAGCAAACGTTGGAGTAAGTGCTGTTGTTGGTGTTGGAAGGGCAGCTGGCGAAGGAGCAGTTTGTACAACTTCTATTGTCAAGCCTGCTTGATCTGATATATGAAGATTATTTCTGTCTGTTACTCTTACAGCAATTAATACTTGTTGTGTTGGAGCTGGTGCAAGGGCTGGAGGAATTGGAATTGTAATTTGCGGAGAGTTTTGATTTATTGGCGTGTTTGCAATCTGCCATTCATATTGTAAGTTTTTTGTTTCTGTGCTCCATCCTAAATGGCCCCATCTTCTTCTTTCTACTATTGCAGTTAATCTTATGTTTCTTCCTACAGAGTAAGGCCCATTTTCTGGTTCTATCTTAATTCTTACGCGAATAGGTCTGGCTGGTTTTTGTAGTGCGCTACCTGCGCCACCAGTAGGACTTCCGGGAGGTGGAGTTGAAGGAGGAGCTCTTCCTTCATGATCTTCACCTTTTGAGGCAAGAGATTTAATAATTGAGTAAAGTCCCCATCCGCCTAAAAACAATAGCAACCAAGTGCCTAACCCACTTGCTAGAATTTTGTCTAAGAATGGCCCAAATATGTCTGGGAATATTGTTGATAATAATAACAATAAAAATATCAGGAAGAATATTACTGTTCCAATAGAGAATGGACTTTTCTTTTCTTCACCTTTTAGTATTTTTGTTATCCATGCAATTAAAAGGAATAGTATTATAAGCGCCCAAAGAGGTGCGAACTGCAATAATATTCCTTGACCCCACTGACCATAATAACGACTGTATGCTACTAAACCAATACCAGCCATTCCTCCCAATGTTAAATAAATTCCTTTTAGTGCAGGATGTTCTTCATTGCCTTCACCTTTGAAAACTTTAGCTAAAGAAATCCTGGCAGTGCTTGCAACCAGTACAAAGATCATTGCAAAATCTATTATGCCAGACCATTGCTGATACAAAGATACAATATCTGAATAATTATATGTTGCCCAGTATATTCCTTCTAGAAGTGCAAAAGCATAAGGAATTAATGTTATTAGAAATATAGTACTAAATATTAAAAAACCTATTCTCTTTTTAATGTACATTAATAAAAATTTACCAAAATGGTTATATAAACCTTACTATATTCTTTATAACATGAAGTGCGTTAAATCCAGCTTAAAACATGCTGAAGAAGTTAAAAAAGAAATTTTGTCCCTTGGAATTTTGTCCCATAAATATAAAATTGTTAAGGATAAATATTATGTTTATTTTCCAATTACTAAGCGTATTTCTGGTTTTGAAATTGTAGAGAAAAAACTGCCAAAGAAAATTGTCAGGTTAAGTTTTGAGGAGGTACTTAGGAAGAAATTTACTAAAGAAGAATTTACTATATTATCTAAGTCTTATGACATTATAGGAAATATAGCTGTACTAGAAATTAATGATGAATTTTTAAAAAATAAAAGAATAATTGCTGAAGCATTGATTCAATCAAATAAAAATATAAAGACAGTTGTTAGAAAAGTCGGGGAGCACAAGGGTCAATATAGAGTGCAAGATTATGAACTATTAGCTGGTGAAAAAAATTTTGAAACTTTGCATAAAGAAAACAGTATTTTTTTAAAATTGAACATTTCTAAAGTTTATTATTCTCCTAGGTCTGCTAACGAGAGACTGAGAATAGCTATTTCTGTCAAAGCAGGAGAGAACGTTTTAGTTATGTTTTCTGGTATAGGGGTTTATCCTTTTGTTATTGCGAAATATAGCAAAGCTAATGAAATATATGGTGTTGAAATTAATCCAGATGCTTGCAGTTATGCAGATTACAATCTTGAATTAAATAAGCTCAGAAATGTAAAATTGTTGTGTGGAGATGTAAACAAAATAGTTCCTAGTTTAAATAAAAAATTTGATAGAATTATCATGCCTTTACCTAGTGGCAGCATGAATTTTTTAGATTTAGCTTTAAAATTTTTAAATAGAAACGGAATAATTCATTTATATTATTTCTCTAGCGAAGAAAATGTTGATTCTGTTGTTGAAGGAATTAAGAAGAAGTGCAAATGCAAGATATTAAACATCATTAAAGCAGGCCAACAGAGTCCTAAGATTTATAGATACTGCATTGATTTTATAGTTTCATAATTTCTTTTTTAGCTTTAGGCTCTGTCCTGAATCTAAGTTCTAAGAATATTTATTAACCCACGTAACCCGT
>CAZKBD010000134.1:0-3325 GCA_964550945.1 uncultured Methanosarcinales archaeon | reverse complement strand
GCAACAATAAACCCTCCATTAGTATCATTTAATGTTAATCTTATATCCTTCTTCAAATCAAGATTTCTAAAAGTTTTTGGAAGTAAATCAATGGTTACGGTTTGTTGATTACCAGAGCTGATGGCAGCGCCTTTATACTGGCCCCTGTTTTTGGTTTCCCACATCTTGTCCATTTCGCTGTCATAGGCATAAACATCAACTATAGGTGTTAAAGCCTTGTCCTTGCCATTGTCTATAGTAAAAGTAACGCTGTTTATGTATCCTGTATCGTTGAGCTTTTCAGAAATTTCAGTAGCAATATTGTCAATCTTCAATATAATTTTTCCGGATAGCTTTGTTCCTTCATTGGCAGCTGGTACAACTGGCTCTTCTTTTTTCTCTTCCTCCTTTTCTTCAGCCTTAACTTCTTTGCTTTCATTGCTCTTGCTCTGCTCTATTGTGGTATTAGGAGTTATAGTGGCAGGAGCAACAGCCTGGTCCTTCTTGGCTTCAGCGCTTTTCCCACCATGATAAAAAGACAGATCTATAGCAATATAAGCAACCAAAACAATAATTATGGCCAAATAGCCTATCCTTTCTACATTTACGCTGCTCTTATTGGCAGGCTTTAAAGGCGCGGATTTTTGGCGAAGTATGTTTTCGCGTAACTCTACCTCTTTCTTTCTTTTTAAGTCTTCTTTTCTTTTCTTATCCAAAAGCTCCTTCTCCTTCTCATACTTTTCTTCCAGAAGCTCCTGCTCTCTCCTGTATTTATCTTCCAGAAAATCTTCATCTCCGCTTAATTTTTTAGGAGTTATTTGTGGAGAGGGGCTTTTAGGAGCATCTTTTTTGCCTGTGACATTATATTCAAAATCCTTGAAAATGTCATCAACGTCACGTTCAATCTCATCTTTTTCCATTTTCAGCAATTAAATTAAGTAATTTATATTTAAATTTATTGGATTCGTATACTGCAGGTATTATGTTGGTATTAATGGAGTAAGAGAGCAAAGTTTTTATAGAGTTCTGTACAAGAATAGGGTTAATTGGGGGAAATTATGATGAATATTAACCAGATAATATTAGATAGTATAGAATTAATTAAAGAGAAGTGTAAAGAAGAAGGTAGAAAATTACCCCTACTAATTTATGAAAATGATTTGAATTGCCTTTTATTTTCTGAATTAAATAAAAGATTAGAAAAACAGTTTATTATTACTACAGAATTGTATTCAGGGCATAAAGATTACAAAAAGAATGCAAGGATAGATATGGCTCTTTTTAAAAATGATAAGGTGGAGTTTAAAAAAACAAATGGTGTTCCTGATTCTTTAAATCCAAAAGAATTTGAAGCATTAATAGAACTAAAAATGTATTGGAAGATGAATAAACAAAAATTAATAGAAGAATTGAAAGGTAACTTAGAATATTTGAAAGGATTTAAGAAAAACACGACCTTAAAGTATCTTATTTGTTTTGATTATAATGGACATTTAAGCCATATTGAAAAGAAGAATTTAGATGTGGAAGGTATAAACTTTGTTTATGTAAATTTAAAGAATATTTAAGTATTCTCTGTAGGGCGTTCTTTTTAAAAGTAAAGTTTTTATAGAGTTCTGTATGAAAGAGGTTAATTAAGGTGATTGGTATGTTCAGACACTGTTACCTTAATCTCAAAACATATTTATTCTCAAAGCACAATTTTCTCCAAAGAAAGTGAGTTTGGGCACTAAAAGAGGTGCTTCAACATGGCAAAAAATGGCTATCTTAAAAGATACAGGAACCCTATAATTGTAATAAGATTTGCAATTATTCTGCATATTTTTCTTCCATCAAGAATAGTGTCAATATTGCTGTTCTTGCTCTTCAGGGCAAGCGTTAGTTACAAGACAGTTTGCGAATGGACAAATAAGTTTGCTGATGGAATAATCCTTCCACCTTACCAATGCACAAGTGATGTTTTGATATGCCACGCAGATGAAAAATATGTAAAAGTTGGAGGAGAATGGCATTATTGGTGGAGTATAAAAGATTGCTTTGGCAATCTTATTCACTGCATTGTAACCCAATTCAGAGACTTCGATTCTGCAAAAAAGCTTTTTATAGAAGCTCGACGTAAAATAGGCAGGGAAGTTGACATCTTGATAAGAGATGGGCTTCATGCTTATGACAGTTCAGCTAAATTTCTGGGAAGGAAATGCAAAAGCGTCATTGCTGGCATTAATGGAAAGGGATTCATATACAAGAAGAAGTTTTACTGGATTACAAACAATCCAGCTGAGAGCCTTAATTCTGAGATAGATTCCTACCTTGAAAAATTCAGGTACAATTTTGAAAATATAGAAAGTGCAAACAAGTTTGCACAATTATTCATGCTGCGCAAACATCTCAAGAAGATGTTTTATGAAAAGAAGTTCTTGGAAGCATCTTCAACGCTTGAACAAGCATTCCCAATGTTATGAAGCAACTGCCTCCAAGATTAAATCTTTAAAGTGAAGCTGATTTAAAAGATTTTTGGCAGAGACGTTGCAAAACGTCCGCAGATAATGTGCTATTCAACGAGTAAGTTAAGGTAACAGTCTCAAACAACCCCATAGTCTATAAATTTGTAAAGTTCTATTTAAATCTTGCGACAGATTATCCCTCTTTCCAGTAATGCTTAAATTAAGCGAAGTATTTTTTACGTTCGTGTGCCTCTCTGTCTTCAGTAAATTAAAGTGGGGTTCGCTTTACGTATGGGAAACACCTATTCTACGAACTCAAGATTTTCAACAACGCCGTAATCTAAACATAATCAGAACTCATCCATCTCTTCAATTTTCTTTAAGTAGCCCTTGTTTTTTAGGAAAACAACTTGTGTTGGGGTGTATTTATATAATACATCTCCTTTGCCTTCTCCTGAGAATTCCCATGGCTCTACAATAATAATATCGCCTTCCCTTACCCATAATTTTCTCTTTAATCTGCCCGGGATTCTGCATATTCTTGTTTTTCCGTCCAGGCATCTAACCCTCATTCTTGAGGCTCCTAAGCGCTGATCCAGAATCCCTAATGTTTGATTGCCCCTCGGCAATTTAATCCTGCTTATTTCCTGCTGCAGCTTTTCCTGCTCAGCAATCTGTTCTTTTTTCTTACCCATATGCTTAAGATACTTGTTCTTAGTTTATATATCTTTCTGAACAAATTAGTTATTCCAGCAGCGAAAATTTTAAATACTTGCTTTACCAAGATGCTTAATGCAATTCTTGTACGATAGTTTTAAAGAGGCTTAATTCTACACGAAAACCGTTAAAATAGTACCTCCGAATATAAAATAGTTACTTCTAAGTTTATAGAAAATTCAAAG
>CAZKBD010000133.1:0-3336 GCA_964550945.1 uncultured Methanosarcinales archaeon | reverse complement strand
TTTAGCTTTTTAACAGAAGAATCACTATTCAAACCAACTATTAGAACATCGCCTTGCCTTTTTGCTTCCTCAAATGTCCTTATATGGCCTATATGAAGAATATCAAATACACCGTTAGTTGTTACTATCTTCTTGCCTTGTTTTTTCAGCTCTTCAACTATCTTTTTTATCTCATTTTTTGTTTTTATTTTGTTGTTCATCTTCCGTAACCTTTCTGTAATTTACAAAGTATTGTTCGCCTAGGATAGTAGCTGGTAATAATTATTTAATTTTATAGTTGATTGTTAGTCTAATGATTAATAATCCACCATTGATTTTAAGATTACTGATACTTTTTTTATGTTAAATTGTTTATTAATCTTTTGACTTTAAGTTATTATTGGTTTTATAATTATTTTTTAATTATTACTAACTGAAAATCAATCTTTATCCATCTTTATTATCCATTTTGCAGCCTCAAGTATATCATAAGTGACCAGATCAGGCTTATGTTTCTGGTCCTTTTTGTGTTTTTCTCCATGCCCGGTAAGCATATAGATTGTTTTTATCCCTGCTTTATGACCCATCTCAATATCATGGGGATGGTCGCCAATGACAAATGATTTTTTTAAATCCAAACCATATTTTTTTGCGGCTTCTTTTATGAATCTTGTGCTGGGCTTTCTGCAGTCACATTCTTCGTCAGGATGATGTGGGCAGTAAAATGTTTCTTTTATATTGATGCCTTCTTTTCTTAGTTCAGCTATCAGATGATTATTGAATTTATGGAAATCTTTCTCTGTGTAATAGCCCCTTCCGATTCCTGATTGGTTTGTTATTATGAACAATTGAAAATTTTTTAATAATTTTAAAGCTTTTATCACATTAGGATATAATTCAAAATCTTCAATCTTACGGACATATCCTGGGTCTATATTTAGCGTACCATCTCTGTCTAAAAACACGGCCTTATTCATTTTCAATGGCTCTCTTTAGCTCTTCAACATTTGTTGTTGATGTTCCTATCTTTCCGACAACTATCCCTGCTGCGTAATTGGCAATTGCTGCTGATTCAGTCATATTTGCGCCAGAAGCTAGAGACAAAGTTAAAGTAGCTACAACAGTATCACCTGCGCCAGTAACATCATAAACCTCTTTGGCTTTAGTAGGGATATTGGTTATTTTTCCATCCTTCTCGTATAATGACATTCCCTGTTCTCCTCTTGTTATCAGGACAGGAGCATCAATCTTTTTTAATAGGTATTTCCCAATTTCATCTATGCCTCCATCTGCTTCATAAGTGATGTTGAACATTTCCTGCGCTTCTTTCATATTCGGAGTCATTAATGTAGCTCCTTTGTAATAATCCAGATGCCTTGGTTTTGGGTCAATAATCACTATTTTGTTCTTTTTTCTGCACAACTCGACTATGTTTGCCATTAATGTTTTTGTGATAACCCCTTTTGCATAATCTGATACAATAATTGCATCTATATCATCAATTAGATCAGAAATAAATTTAATGGTCTTATTTTCAAATTCATTATTTAGATAATCCACTTTTTCATAGTCTATCCTTAACAGCTGTTGTTTTTGGCCAATAACCCTTATCTTTTGTGTTGTCGGCTTGTCCTTATCCTGTGAAACACCATTTGTATCAATCCCTCTTTTTTTTAGTTCTGATACTAAAATAGAGCGAGCTGCATCATCCCCCGTTATCCCAACCATGAATGATTTAGCTCCTAGTGCAGCAATGTTGTTAGCAACATTTGCTGCTCCTCCTGGAACATAATCCTCTTTTATAGCTTTAACAACAGGGACAGGAGCTTCTGGGCTTATCCTGTCAACAGACCCCCAGATATATTTGTCCAGCATGATGTCCCCTATCACAATTATTTTTTTCTCTTTGAATCTTTCTAAGAAGCTAGTTAGCTTGTTCATCTAACCACCCCATATAATCTCTAAGTCCGTCTTTTAACGGCCATTCTGATTTGAATTTAAGATATTTTTCTGCTTTTTTAGTGTCAGCTTGCGTATTCGCCTGATATGTTTTTGGATCATAAGGCATATCAAAATATTCTGGCTCATAACTTGTTCCAAGCACTTCATTAAAAACCTTGATAAGCTCATTAAAACTTGTTGCAATGCCTGTTCCAACATTATAAACTCCTGGTTTGCCTTCGATTGCCAGCATAGTTGCTTTTACGCAGTCTTTTACATAGACATGATCCCTTTTTTGTTCGCCCATTTTGAAGATTCTCGGATTTTTTCCTGCTTTCATCTGATTGCTTAAATGATATATCATAGAAGCAGGCCTTCCTTTATGCGCTTCTCTTGGGCCATAAACATTAAAATACCTTAGGCCAACAATATGCATATTATCTGCTAATTTTTCAGCCATCTCATCCATCATAAGCTTGGATTTTGCATAAGCGCTTAACAGCTCTTTTTTTTGGTCTTCTTTCATTGGCGTTTGTCCATTGCCATACAAGCTTGCAGAAGATGCATAGGCTAATTTAGCATTATTCTTTTTTGCCAGCTCTATCATCAATCTAAATCCTTCCAGATTCTGTTTTATCATCTCATTATCGTCTTTAAACCGTGGGTCTGTGATTGCTGCGATGTGGAAAATCGCATCTAGTTTCTCCTTAATTTCAAATGGTTTTGAAATATCGGTTTTTAGAATTTTGCCTTTGAACCCATCAAGGTTGTTCTTTGTTCCTGTTGACATCCTATCTGCAACAATAACCTTATGGCCTTGCTTTTCAAGCTCTAAAGCAAGATTAGAGCCGATAAATCCAGCTCCTCCTGTAACTAGCGCTTTCATTCAAAAACACCTTTTTCAACCAACTCGCAAATAATATGCAGGATCATTATATGCGACTCTTGGACTCTAGGAGTATTGTTGGATGGAACAATAATGTTTACATCTCCCTTCCCTTTCATTAATCCGCCATCCTTGCCAAGCAGAGTGATCACTTTTAGTCCATGCTTTTTTGCTTGGTCTATTGCTTCTATAATGTTTTTTGAGTTGCCACTTGTGCTTATAGCTATAAATACATCACCTTTGTTGCCTAAGGCTTCTATCTGCCTTGAGAATATTGTATCAAAACTATAATCATTAGACCATGCTGTTATAATTGAAGAATCTGTTGTTAGTGCAATGCAAGGCAAGGCCTTTCTTTCTTTTTTGAACCTTCCTACAAGTTCTCCAGCAGCATGCTGGGCATCTGCTGCTGATCCGCCATTGCCTGCAATCAATACTTTTTTATTATTTCTATACGCATTGATCATTAAGCCAGCTGCTTTTTCTATTTCTAGATCAAGCTCTTTAACCTTTTCTTTTACATCAATGCT
>CAZKBD010000132.1:0-3382 GCA_964550945.1 uncultured Methanosarcinales archaeon | reverse complement strand
GATTCCTGAAGGAGATCATTTATGGAATGTGACTTGTGTTGATAATGCAACTAATGTAAACACATCTTTAACACAAAATTTCACAGTTGACATGAATCCTCCTGATATTACTTTATTAGCTCCAAAAAACATCACAAACACAACTGATTCAGTTACTAATTTTATCTTTAATGTGACAGATGTTATAGATTCAGTACTTGATTGTTCACTGTATATAGATAATGCCAATGCAAGCACAAATATAAGTACATTAACAGGCACCAATACCACTTTTACACCAAGTACAATCAGCAATAACACACATACTTGGTATGTCAATTGTACAGATGATTCAGGTAATACTGGAACGTCAGAAATCCGAACCTTAACTATGGATCAAGTTCCACCAACAATAACTATAAATAGTCCACAAGAGGGGGATGTTTTGGGGTGGATAATCTACTTCTATACTGATATAGCAGATACCTTAGTGGGGGTAGATACAGCGCGATACGAGATAGTAAACACTTCAAACTCTTCTGAGATATTTGTAAACAATACATTGAATGCATCCGAGGATTGGGACACTAGTTGGAACACCACCTTTGACGAAGACGCAGAATGGAACATCACGTTTATTGTCTATGCGAACGATACTTTAGGTAACTTAAGAATAACAAATGTTAGTTTCCAAGTAGACAACAAAAATCCGAATGTCCAGTTTATCACACCTCCTATAACTGGAGCGTACTATAATGATAATTTCACCTTGAATATTATTGTCCAAGATTGGCACCTTAACTACACAGAATATAATATTACAAACTCATCAGGTCATCAGGTTCAGTTCAATTCAACTGGGTGGGGAGCTTACACAACTAGTCATAGCTGGACAGACTTGGTCAATATTAGCGGTTATCCAGATGGCAATTATACAATTACTATCTATGGTAGCAGAGATGTTGTAGGTAATAACAAGACAGTTACAACATGGTTTGTGGTAGACACTACCAAATCTGCAGTCAACTTAAACTATCCTCCAGACAATTTCAATACAACCAGTGATACAATAAACTTTAACTGGACAGCGATTGATAATTTGGATAATGGTTTAACATGTAATTTAACTGCTGAGGGGGTTGTGAATATTTCAGATATTGAGTCTGCAAATGGAACAGCATTTAATGTTACAGTTGCAGGATTTGGTGAAGGAAATCATTTATGGAATGTTACTTGTGTAGATAATGCAACTAATGTTAATACTTCTTTAACAAGGATATTTACAAGAGATATTACTGCTCCAATTATAACAATAATCTCGCCAGAAAATAACACCAACACATCTAATACTGGATTGAATGTTAATTATACTGTTAGTGATTCTGGAACAGGTGTTGATTCTTGCTGGTATTCTAATGATACAATGAGCAGTAACACAACATTAGCAAATTGCATAAATATAACGGCAGTTACATGGACAGAAGGGCAGCATAATGTTACTATTTGGGTGAATGATACCGTTGGTAATGAAAATTCAGGTTCTATTGTGTTTACAATTGATACAACAGCACCAACAGTAACAATACTCACTCCTGCAAATAATTCAAATTGGAATCAAAGCAGTCTTGACTTTAATGCCTCTATAAACGAACGAGCAAGCTGGTGTGGATTGTCCATTAGCGGTACTCCTAATGCAACAATGACTTTAAATTCAAGCAATACAGGAGCTAATTATACAAACTCATCAATAGCAGATGGCTCTTATACGTTTATTATAAGTTGTAATGATAGTGCGGGTAATTTGGATTATTCAGACACTTATAATTTCCTGATAGATACTGTCTACCCAAACATTAGTATTGCAGACGCCCAAACCCCTGCAGACAGCTCAATACAAGCTGACGATTATATCTTTGTAAACATCTCAGCAGCAGACAACAATAACATCTCTACATTCATTGATTTTGATAATAGTTTGGTAAGTTGGTGGAGAATGGATGATTTGAATTCAAGTGGAGATGGCGTTATTGATTACATTGGGAGGAATAATGGAACTGCTTTTGGGAATGCAAGCCAGACAGATTCAGGAAAATTAGGAAAGGGTTTTGAGTTTGATGGTGATGGTGACTATATTCAAATCAATAATGTTATGGATGTATCAGCACAAAATGAAATTACTATATCTGCATGGTTCAAAGCAAATCAATTTGGATACGCAGGGATTACGCTGGGAGACGGAGTTAACATTAATTCCAATGGTTTAGTTCTAAGACCCCATTTAGGAGGTTCGGGTTTCCAGGCTTTTATTGCTACTCCTTATAATACAAACTACATTCATGCATTAGCAACAGCAAACGTAGGTATGTGGTATCATGTTGTTGGAGTATACAACACAACGAATATATCGTTATATCTAAATGGAGCACTGGCAGCATCAAACACCGGAACCCTAGGAACGGTTGATTTTAATGAAATCACTAACGACAATCTATATATCAGCATAGATAAATCCTATTATCCTGACTTATTTTTCAACGGCACAATTGATGATGTAATGATCTTCAACAGAAGCTTATCAGCAGAAGAAATAAGGGGGCTATACGCAAACACATCATCGAAATATGTTTCACATAATTTCACTTCACTTCCAGATGGAAACCACACATTCAAGGGTTATACCCAAGATTTGGCTGGGAATGTAAACACAACAGAAACAAGAAGTGTAACTATTGACGCAACTAAACCATCAATCGTATTAAATGCTCCTATTGATTATTACAATACAACCAGTGATACAATCAACTTCAACTGGACAGCGATTGATAATCTAGATACTGGTTTAACTTGTAATTTAACAATAGATGGTGTTGTGAATGTTTCCAATAATGAATCTGCTAATGGGACTGCTTTTAATGTTAGTGTTGAAGGAATTCCTGAAGGAACTCATACATGGAATGTTACTTGTGTAGATAATGCAACTAATGCAAATACATCTTTGACAAGGATATTTACAAGAGATATTACTGCTCCAGTGATTAGTCTGGATAAAGCAAACAATACCTGGCAGAGCGATGGCAATGTAACATTTGATTTTACAGCTACTGACTCACTAGGCATAGAGACTTGTGTATTGTACGGCAATTTCGATGGATTATGGCTAGCTAACGCAACTGACGCAAGTGTGACATCAGCTGTAGCCGACAAGATAAAACTGAACTTAACAAATGGAACATACATTTGGAACATCTGGTGTAATGATAGCTTAGGTAATGCAGCATACAGTGAAACAAATTATACCATCACAGCTGACTCAGCAATACCAAGCATCGTACTTAACAGACCAATAGACAATTTCAACACAACCAGCGATACAATTGACTTTAACTGGACAGCAATTGATAAT
>CAZKBD010000131.1:0-3530 GCA_964550945.1 uncultured Methanosarcinales archaeon | reverse complement strand
TATTCAACTTCTATAAGAAACAGCATAGAAATTAGCTAATCCTGTCCCACATCCGGTTTTTTGGCAAGTTATTTATATTAGTTTGATTTTTTTATAAGCTAGTGAACATCTTTTAGGGGGTGCACTGTAGAATGGCTGAATATAGAATGACAATTAAGGATGTAGCTATTACTGGAAAGTATGTTATGATTAGAGCAGGTTTAGATGTCCCATTAGACCAAACTAAAGATTTACTTGATCCTGCAAGAGTAACCGATGACACCAGAATCCGAGATATTATCCCCACATTAAGATATGCGGTTGAACATGGTGCTAAGGTTATATTGGCTGCAGGCTGGTGTGGAAGGCCTAAAGGAGTAGACCCTGATTTCAGTATGGCCCCCGTCGCAAAAAGGATTGAGCAAATATTAAGGGAAGAGGGTATACTAAATCATGGGGTTTTAATTGCTCCAGATTGTTATGAAGACAGAACCCCTAAAAGCACATACCAGCATAGAGAAGAAGTTCAAGCTCTAGCACAATCTTTGAAAAAAGGCCAGGTTCTTGTTCTTGAAAATGTAAGATATGATCCAGAAGCAAATTCAAACGATCCTGATTTTGCTGAATTTATAGCCTCACTAGTTGGTGCTGGCGGGATATATGTAAATGAAAATGAGACCCAAAATCACAGGCCAGAAGCCACCATCATAACAACGCCATTGATTGTAGCTAAAAATGGCGGGCAAGTGGTCTATGGATTGAAATATGCAAATGTTCTTGAAAATATAGGCAGCCTAAGGCAGAAACTTGAAGATCCTGAAAGAGGCTCATTTGTATTTGGGCTTTGTGGTAGAAAAATCGAATCAGATCCAGGTATTGTCTCTAAGATAACTGTTGCCGTTGACCTTATAGACCGAATGAGGGAAGGAGACGCTATAATAACAGGAGGCGCAGTTACTTACACTTTCATTTTAGCTGAGCATTACGGCTCTAGAATAGAATCACAATTAGATAAGGTAAACGAGATTGTTGGTAGATATAATCAAAGGATAACTCAGGAAGCTAAATCAGCGGGAAAAGACAAGAAAAAAGCAGAAGAGGTTACAGCACAACTTCAAAAACAAAAAAGTGACGAATTAAAATCCTTGCTCGAAATTACTGATGAAGAGATAAAAAGCCTGATTGGAGATTCTTATATCAGGTGGGGCCAGGAAGGAGAACAAATTGTTTTCGCCTATAGTGTAATGGCTAAAGCAAAGGGAAAAGGCGTTGAAGTAATTACTTCATATGACCATACGCTTGCTAATGCTGCTCCTGACAAAGCAGGAATGCTGCCTCAAGATACGCAAATTAGGGTTCATGAAGAAGCAACAGGAATTCCAACAGGATGGTTAGCAGTGGGAGAAGGCCCAAAAACATTAGAAAGAATAGTTAGTGTAATTACAAATGCAGGAATCTACCTGCAGTCAGGCCCTTATTCAATTGAAGACCCTAGAGTAGAAGAGGTATCAGAAACAGATGCAAGAATATTTGCAGTAGCAAAGGTATGCAAAGAAAACGAAGGCATTACAATCGGAGCTGGTGGTGATACCACAGCCAGAATAAATAAATACCATGCAGAAGATTCATTCTCAACAATAACAAGCGCAGGTGGTGCAACCTTAGAGCTGATTAACGGAGATTCAGTAGGCAGGGATGCTGTCGAAGAAGCTCAAAAAGTTAAGAGAAAGAAATAACAACATCAACTTTCAAATTCTCTTTTATCTCTTTCTCCAAGTTCTCTTTCAATTTTTGAATATGGATATCATTGAATTCTTTCTTTAAATTATCAATATTATCGCTGATTTTTTCAATTTTTTTATTAATTTCTTCTGATTTATTTTTTAGCTCTTCTTCTTTATCTCTTATCTTATTCTCTTCAATTTCTTTCTTTAGCTTTAACAATCCATCATCCAACGCAGTATACTTATCAATAAAATCTTCAAAGAACTCTTTATTCAATTTTCTTATCTCATCCAGTGTCCTGTCCCTTTTTTTGTCTTTCAGTTCAATCTTATCCTCGATAATGTTCTTTTCCAAGCCTTTTAATATTTTCAAAATCTTTAACTCTTTATCCTCTAATAAGCTGCTGACTGGATTTTCAATGTAATCCTTCAAAACATCCTCTTCTTCCAGAATCATCCTCACATATTTCTTTAAAGAATGCTCAAGAATTGAAAATGATTGCAGCAACATACTTTTGTGGACATTAATAAGCCCATTAACACCCTCTTGTTTATCTGCCAAACCCTTAAATTCCTTATACCTTTGGCTTCCATGTAGTTCTTTGATCTCTTTCTCAGCTTTCATCCTTTTATCTTCCAATTCTTTGACAATATGTGCTTCTTTATCCAATAAACTTTTTAATTCATCTTTCCTGTTCATATTATCCTTTAAATAAACCGACTCTTTTTTCATTTTCTCTACATATGCAATATCATTCCTGTCTAAGAATCCCTTCAACTCCTTAAAAATACGCTCAAGATTCTTTATGTTTATAGCAATATTTCTTGATTCATGCGCAAAGAAATGCTGAAGCACTTGATAGGCTTTGAAAGTAGATTTTCCAAAACCTTCTAATTCTTTATCAAAAGAAGAGCAAACCTCTTTTAGCGCTTTGAAATCCTTTTTCTCTAAAGATAACCCTTTTAAGAACAAATCAACCCTTTTTAGATAAGCCTCGCGGTTTCCTTCCATGAATTGTTTTTCTCTGACAGTTATGTTAGGATTGTGAAGCTTAGCGTTTCCAAGAACATCAAGGTTCTTCTTGGTATCGCTTATTTCATTATCCAGCTTTCCGATATATCCTTGTAGATTACTATCTAGGCTTTCATTAAACTCTTTGATCTTTTTATCAAGCCACGATTCAACATTCTCTATTTTTATAGTCTCCTTTTCTGATTCCTTATCTTCTTTTTGGAATATCTTCTTTAGAAATGTAAGCATTTTAGCCAATAAATTCAGTAAACTTATTAAATATTCTCATTTTAGGTATAGATAATGGGAAAAAGACACTACTCCAAAAAATCCAGGAAATTTCAGAGAATAGCCGAAGAAAGAATCAGTATACTATTTGGAGAAGCAAAATCTATCTTTAATAAAGACAAAAAGCTTGCCAACCGCTATGTGAGCTTAGCCAGAAAAATAGCAATGAAATACAAAGTTAAGATCCCTAGAGAATTAAAAAGAAGATTCTGCAAGCATTGCCACAAATTCCTTGTGCCAGGCAAAAACTGCCGCATAAGGACAAAAGAAGGCCATGTTGTCTATTACTGCCTTGAATGCAAGAGGTTTATGCGTTTCCCCTATAAGTAATATTTTCTTATTGAACAAATTAAACACTTCTAAGAAAGGGTTCAGTAAATAGTTTATTCCAAAAAATAACAATGGCGAGGGCGAGCCGAGGGTTGGCTCGTGACATGCGAGTGAGTTCGTTTGAGAGCGAACTCGCTCACAAGTCACGGAGTGGCGAGCAGGCGAAGCCGTCCGAAGCCATTATTGTTATTTTTTGG
>CAZKBD010000130.1:0-3620 GCA_964550945.1 uncultured Methanosarcinales archaeon | reverse complement strand
TCATTTTTGCCATAAAAACCCATCATTCTTACTAATATTTATGTTTTTCTTATCTTCGCAACAAAAAACCCCTCAGTATCATTATCCTGAGGCCATATCCTTAAGCAATTTTCAATCTCTTTTCTGTATCTGTTCTTTTCAAACTCTAATATTGGTTTTGATACCTTTAGCCCATCCAGATATATTTTTTCTAATTTGGCATTATCATGATTGTTCAATAAATGATCAATAATGCCTTCATTCTCCTCAGGCTCGCATGAGCAGGTAGAATACACCATAACTCCATCTTCTTTTAAAATATCGAAAGCAGTTTCAATCAGCTGCCTTTGCTGGCCTGCTAACCTCTTAATAACATCTGGATTCCATATCATCAAAGTCTTGAATGATTTCCTTATTGTGCCTGTGCCAGAGCAAGGAGCATCTACCAAAATTTTATCAAATCTCAAGTCCTTAAACCATCTGCCTTCCATCAAGGTGATTATTGCATTACTAATGCCGCATCTCTGAAGATTTATACCTAAAGGAGCTATCCTAATTCCCTTGTAATCATTAGCGACCAAAATCCCTTTATTCTCCATGTACTGTGCTATCTGGCTGGATTTGCTTCCTGGGCTAGCACACATGTCTAAAACAATATCTCCTGGTTGTGGGCCTAAAACAATAGGAGGAATCATGCTTGCAGCCTCTTGCACATAGATATGGCCTAAAGAATGCTCTAAAGTGTTTCCAATATCTCTCCTTCCTTCATTATGCACAACCCAGAATCCTTCTTTGCACCAAGGTATTTGAGTTAGCTGCCATCCTTTTTCTTCAAGCCTTTTTTTGCATTCGCTTATAGATATCTTCAAAGTGTTTATCCTGACAGATCTTCTAAGAAACTCCAAAGAATACTTCTTAAAATCTTCAAAATTAGTTAGTTTCTCATATCTTTCAATGAATTTTGGTTTGAATTCAACGTTTTCCTTATCCATAAAGAAGTATAATCTTGTATTGTATTAAAAGATTTTCTTTATTAAGCTCTAAAATCCGCTACGCTTTCCTATTTTAGAGTTTTGCTAGGGTTGCACAATGGAGTGAGAAGAGTCGCGTTTGATTACTTTGTCAAAAACCACGTATCCGTTAAGGCAAGTTATCTACAATCTCTTTGACATATAAACCCCTTCTCTCTTATACCCTAATTTCCTGAAATACTCTCTCGCTCCTATCCCAGAAATAACAATCATCTTATTCTTATAATAAGTTTTTGCTGTTTTTTCTGCTACCCCTAATAATGTCTTTCCTATCCCCTTGTGCTGCACTTTTCCTTTTTTTCCAATTTGAACTGCCTCTCCATAAACATGAAGCTCTCTAATCAAAGCAGAGTCATTAGTTATCTCCTTTCTTAAGCATTGGGATGGAAACCTTAATCTGCAAAATCCTAAGATAATATCATTCTTTGTATCTTCTGCAGATATAAAAAACTCATTGCCTTCTGAACCTATATAATGCCGTTCTATTATCTTAATATTTTTAGATATTTTTTTTAGTTTAGGCTCTCTGCACCTTATACATCTGCATTTTATCTTTTCTTTCTTCATCAATTGCTCAATATACTGCCTTAAATTTGTTTTATCAACACCAGCTTCGGTCATAACTGTAGGAATATCTCTTTGAACGCGCATTATGCGCAAATATTCTGGCGCTATTTTCTTAAATTCAGCAATAAGCTCAGCAGCTTGCTTAGTCATTAATGGGATATACTTCTTTTTTTTCCACAGATCATAAAGCTTAGTTCCTTTCAACACCATGCACGGATAAATCTTTAGCATATCTGGTTGGAATTCCTCATAATCAAACAATGCTTTTAGCGCAAAAAGATCCTTTTTCAGGCTAACTCCAGGCAATCCAGGCATCATATGGTAATTTATCTTGAATCCCAAATCTTTTAAGATCCTTGTTGCCTCAATAGAATCACTAACACTATGGCCTCTTTTTATTGTTTTCAAAACATCATCATAAATTGTTTGGACACCTAGCTCAATCCTTGTTGCTCCTAATCTTAGCATTTCATTTGCATGCTTTAATTTTGCATAATCCGGCCTTGTCTCAATTGTCAAGCCAACGCATCTTACAGCAGATTTTTCATTTTTCTTCTGTTCTTTTTCTAGGCAGGTTTTTTTATTTTTTATTGATAATAATCTTTTATGAATCCTTTCTTCTCTTGTTTTATCATGGACATTTCCTGGCAACTCAAAGAATTCTTTAAATCTAATGAAATCAAGCTTATTTTTCTTAAAAAAAAGATCACTAAAATCATTCATAGCTTTAAATGAGTGGGTTATACATTCCTCTTGATACTTTTTAGGAAAACTAGGGAAAGTTCCTCCCATAACAATAAGCTCAATCTTTGTGGTATCCTGGTTTAAGATTGTATATTGCTCTAATCTGTTCATAACTTGTAGATAAGGATCATAATTGTTCCTTATCGCTCTTCTTGTTGCAGGCTCTTTTCCTGTATAGCTCTGTGGAACAGAACCAAAAGCAGAATCAACACCTCCAGGGCACATTATGCATTTGCCATGTGGGCATTTCATCGGCTTTGTCATTATTGCGCAAACAGCAACTCCAGAAATAGTCCTTGTTGGCTTAGTTGTTAACAATCTCTTAAACTTATTAATCTTATTTGGTGGTAAATGGCACAATATCTCAATATTTGTAGGTATCTTTTCTAATTTGTATTTCTTAGAAATCTTATTTTTTAAAATATTCAGTCTATATTGGTTTTTTATTTTATTCTTTTCTATTTCCTTTATCAATTCCTTGAACGCAGCTTCCATACAGCATCAGAATAACTTGTTTTTTATAAAGGTGTTGGAATTCAAAACGCAAACTCAAACACCAAAAACAAGACATAAATAAAAATTAAGATAACGCCATGCTTCCAATTGACATAATCCCTCCCCATAAGATACAGGATATAAAGCATGCCTGCTGCAAGAAATATAAAAATCAGATAAACCAGCTTAAAGCTGATAAAAAACGGGCTGATTATTCCTACTAAGCCAACAACAAATGTTGAGTTTGCCACTATGCTTCCAAGCACATTCCCAAACGCTATATCATGATGCTTCCTTAGCACAGACCTTATTTGGACAGTCAGTTCTGGGAATGATCCTCCAATCCCTATTATCAACAGGCCGACCACAAATGGGTTAATTTCCAATAGGTGCGCTGCCCTTACAGAAGAAAACACCAGGAATCTAGCGCTTAAAAGCATTGCTGCTAATGCTATACTAAAGATGATCATATCCTTGTATAGGTCTTTGAATGCAATATCCTTTCTCATAGACCCAAGATATGTCTCTCCTTGCCAAAGCCTGACTATATAGACAACAAAAGCGGCTAATGATATGAATCCATCCATCCTGGAAAAAAACCCGTCAATAACCAAAATAAGAGGCAGAACACACATAAAGAAGGTAGTTATTGGCAGATTTCCAATAACCTTCTGCTGGGTTTTTATTTTTCTCCCAATTAGCAAAACAAACCCTAAAATAGGGATTGCAAAAAGGTTGGCTCCAAATATGCCTCCAAAAATCAAGCCGCCTTGGCTTAAAAAAGCAGCAGTCATTGCAGCAATT
>CAZKBD010000129.1:0-3710 GCA_964550945.1 uncultured Methanosarcinales archaeon | reverse complement strand
GTAATATCCCACCCTATTAGGATATAAAAACTTGAGATTTAGCTCAAATTTTATATTCCACAAATTTGCTAGCAAATTTGTGTTATTCTAATATATCCAATCCAGGATATAGGGGGAATTGTTTTGTCAGCTCTAAAATGTCCTGCCTGACTTTTTTTAATACTGATTTGTCTTGATAATTGTTAATCACTTTTACAATACCTTGTGCAATAACTTTCATGTCGCTTTCTTTCATCCCTCTAGTTGTTACTGCAGGAGTGCCTAGCCTTAATCCAGATGGGTTGAATGGAGAAGCTGGCTCATAGGGAACAGTGTTTTTGTTTAAAGTAATCCCTGCCTCATCCATTGCATTTTGAACTTCTTTTCCCTTGCCAATAAGATTTTTTGGCCTTAAGTCAATAAGCATCAGGTGATTATCTGTTCCGTCTGTGACTAATTTTATGCCTTGAGCCATTAATTCATCTGCCATTGATTTTGCATTTTTCACTATCTGTTTGGCATAATCCTTGAACTCTGGCTTTAGCGCTTCTCCAAAAGCAACTGCTTTTGCAGCTGTCACATGATCATGAGGGCCGCCTTGCAAGCCAGGAAAAACAGCGCTGTCAATCAATTCAGCAAGGTTCTTTTTTGAATTAGCATGGTATTGGTTATGCAGCCTATCTTCAATTTTGCACATGATCATTGCGCCTCTTGGGCCCCTTAAGGTTTTATGAGTTGTTGTTGTAACAACATCTGCAACAGGAACTGGTGAAGGATGGACTCCAGTAGCGCATAACCCGGATATATGGGCTATATCTGACATGTGATAAGCATCAATCTCTTCACAAATCTCCTGAAATGCCTTGAATTCAATAACCCTAGGATAGGCTGTCAAGCCAGAAACAATCATCTTTGGCTTTTCTTTTAAAGCTAATTTTCTTACAAAATCCATATCTAAAAGTTCTGTTTCTTTGTCAACTGGATAAGGAATACATCTGTAATTTTTTCCAGAGAAATTTACAGGGCTTCCATGAGTCAAATGGCCGCCGCAGTTAAGATCAAGGCCCATGAATTTATCGCCTAGATTAAGCAAAGCGAAGAAAACAGCCTGGTTTGCTGGAGAACCAGAATATGGCTGGATATTAACATGCTCGCAATTGAATAGTTGTTTAGCCCTTTTGATTGCTAAGTCTTCAATAACATCAACAAATTCCTGGCCGCCATAATACCTTTTATGAGGATACCCCTCAGAATATTTATTTGTGAATACTGACCCCATTGCCTGCAGAACAGCTTTGCTTACATCATTCTCAGAAGGGATTAGCTCAACGCCTGTTTCTATTCTTTTTATTTCATCCCTAATGGCTTTCGCAATCTCAGGATCGGATTTTTTCAAGTCATTCATCAGATTCAATTAAATCACCTTGTTTATTGTTTAATATACAAAAGTATGTGTTACCTTGGATAGTAGTTGGTAAAAAGTTATTATTTTTATCATTGATCTTTATTTTAATTGGTTAATAATCACCATTGATTTTAAATTACTGGTGATTGTTTTTATTTTAAATTAAATGTTTATGTTTTGATATAATATTTTTAGTGGAATTATTATTATTTTATTATTAACTGAAAATCACAATCACCCATACTCTGTAAATTGATTTTAAGCGGGTTATTAAATATTTCTATACTATAGTTCATATATCACACTTAAGAAGCTGGTCACACCTAATGATCCTTTTTTCAGTTACTATTTTATCGACAACAACGTCATGATCTTCATTTGGCAGCTCTTTTTGGATTTGCAGTTCAAACGCCAAAGCAACCTTTTCTTTTTCAAAGTCATTCAAAAATTTGTCATAATAGCCTTTTCCATAACCAATTCTGTAGCCAGCGCAGTCGAAAGCAACTCCTGGGACAATCACTAAATCAATTTCATTAATATCCACTTCTTTTATTTTTGATGGCTCTAAAATTCCAAATTTGCTCTTTTTGTTCAAATCGTTAAAATCAATTATTTTAGATGCTATCAAATTATCGCCTTTAACAACCGGAACAGCTACTTGCTTGTGTTTAAGCGCTTCTTTTATCATGTCATGGGTAAAAACTTCAGTGCCAAATGATGCAAAGAGCATCACTGTTTTTGCTTTTTTGAATTCTGGCAATGAGAAAAGTTTTGATTTTATTTGTTTGGACTTCTCTTTGATGTCTTTTTCTGTTAATTTGTTCCTTTCTTCCAAAATAGCCTTTCTTATTTTTTGTTTCATTGAATTGAGTTATTCTTAGGGATATATTTAAAAGTTGTCATAGAGCGATATACCTATTTTAGAATAGTAACATTTTTATATTAGTGCTTCATCACTTTAAGATTGTCTAAGAAGATTATTATAATCAGGGGGATAAATATGATTGGTACTCAAGAAAGGTTAGAAGTTTTAGCAAGGCAAGTAAGAAGTGATATTGTCCATATGACTGCTGTGGCAAAGTCTGGCCATATTGGCGGGCCATTAGGTTTTACAGAAGCTTTGTTAATTGGAATTGACAGTCTGATTCTAAACCCAAATAAGCCTTATGATCCTACTGGTGACAAGGTTGTAATAAGCGGGGGCCATTATTCTGCTTTAGTATATGCTTCTATAGCTGCTTTAGGGCTAATCCCAGCAGATAAACATGACGTAATGGTTGCAAAGTTTAGAGCTTTAGACGATGTTGTTGACGGGCATGTTTCTCATCACTTTCCTTTTATTTGGGATTCAACTGGCCATTTAGGTTATGGGCCAGCGATTGCTGCAGGCCATGCTGTTGCTGATAGGATGTTAGGATATAAATATACACATATATTATGCGCAATGGGCGATGGAGAGCAGACAAAAGGGCCTATTGCTGAATCACTAAGATTTATGAAAAAATATGATTTAGGAAATGTGACCATCCTTGTTGATATGAACGGCCAGCAGTTAAGCGGTACAACTGAATCTGTAATGCCTATGAACGTCCCCGGTAATTTCATTGAAAATGGATGGGAGGTACGTGAGGCTTATGGAGATCAATTTATTAGTTTGAGCAGTGAGTCTGGTATTGCTCTAACCAAACCTTTTAACGTGATATTAGCACAAACAGTTATGGGCAATGGCGTTAAAGAAGCAGCAGGAACTCACAAATATCATGGCCAACCAGTAAAAGATTTAGCTGCTGCTTGTGCTGATTTAGGCGATGAGAACAGATTAGAACAATATGCAGCATTAAGAGCAAGTGATCAAACAACAGGATTCCAAGGAAGGCCATTATTTGAAACAAGAGTTGATGTTGGAGATAGAATAGTTTATACTGATAAAATGGCATGCAGGGCTGCATTTGGAAAAACTTTAGTTGATATAGCAAAACGCACACTTAATGAGAATGGAACCCCAAGAGAAGGTTATTCGCCAATTGCTGTTTTTGATTGTGATGTTGCAAGTTCTGTGAATACTGCTGGTTTTGCACAAGCATTTCCAAATAATTTCTTTCAGGCAGGAGTCCAGGAGCACAGCACTGCTGTGACAGCTGGAACTGTTTCAACAAGGGGAGTTTCAACATGGCTGGCAATGTTTGGAGTTTTCGGGCATGGCATGACCTATAACGAGCATATGCTAACAGCAATGAATGATGGAAATCTAAAATTAGTTACAACTCACAATTCAATTGATGTTGGTGAAGACGGCAAAACCCATTCACCTACTGATTATCTTAAG
>CAZKBD010000128.1:0-3789 GCA_964550945.1 uncultured Methanosarcinales archaeon | reverse complement strand
AAATAAGTTTTAACTACTGTGAAATAGTAAAATAAATTGGTGATTAAAACGGAAAACAAACTGTTTAGTCCCAAAAAAGAAGAGTTCTTGGTGTTCTTAACAGATAGGCATATAAGAGGTGGTGGGAGATGAGCACTGCTACACTTGATGATACTACTACGCAACTTGTTGAGGGGTATGCTTTTGGGCAAGCAGTTGTACCTATAGTTATTAGGGAAGAAACAAGAACTCTTGATCAGCTATTAGGTCTGATTGAAGCAGAACATTCCAATGAAGTAACAGAGAAAAATGGAATAAGATACTATATCCCTGAGAATGAGCATATTTCAGAGTACCATGTTGCAAGGATTGGCAGCTTAGATCCATGGCACACAATTAGGGATATGGTGATTCATGATTTAGGTGGAACTTACCAAATTACAATCTTTGAGAATGGACAATTTTTAGAAAATTTGTTATTCCGTGATAAAGATAGCGCATGGATAGAATTCAATGAGAGAAGAGACCACTTGATAAGGCAAGAAATGGAGAGAGTGGGATTGGCTCCTGATTACCTTAAACCAAGCCCGGATATGAGGTCACTTGTAACTGTAAATGGCTGCACTATTGCAGAGTTTTACAGGACTAACTGGATAGGAGAAAAAGGGCCTGGTGCTTATGCATGGGTGATTGGAATAGGCATTGAGCCAGAAGAAGTTAGAGTCTTAGAGGATGATAACTTATTTTTGCCAACATTTAATGACTTAATTGAATCAGCAAGAATTGAAGGACCTGCTGGATTACGACAAAGAATAGAAAAGCCACCTAAACATCATGAATTTGTTGGGATAGAGATAGATTGCGACTTAAAAAGGTTAGGTTATGGGTATAGTTTATATGGAAGAAATAGTGTTGGTGCAAGGCCAGCAACCCTAGCTACCCAAGTAGATTTGGGAGATTATGCCGCTGGAGTGGGGTTTGAGGTAAAGGAAAAAGAGATAAGCACAGGAGAATACCTATTTTCAATAAGGATAGAAGATCCGGATAGGCCTTATCAGCTTGTTGAACGGGTGTACCATTATAAGATAGACCCGCCAAGATGGCAGGGAATCCATGCAGCAAGAGTTTCTGCATTAAAAGATGCATTAACGATCTACCATGAAGACAAAGCAGCAGAAATGTTTGCAAAAGAGCAAGTTCTTAGATGGGAAAATTATAATGATGATCTTGTTATTGGTGAACAGGGCAGGCCTACAAAAGTGTTATTCAGGCATGATGGAAATGAAGTAGCTGTAAATGTTTCATACGGTGTAGGTAAAGCTAAACCATTTACAGAATTCAGAGATAATAGAGACTGGGTGAGTGGACGAACAAGTTATGGAACAGTTTTGCCTAATAGTTTTAGAGCTGATGAGGCTTTGCGTCATTTGGTAAACCTTCAGGAAACATATTTTCAGAATATTAAGCCGTATCAGATGCCAGGAACAATAGAAGCAGCAGACCGAAGAGAGCATGAATGGTGTGTAGGAGTTTTATCAGCAATAGGAAGATAAAATCAAACAAGAACCCTTACCTTCTTTCCAGAATCAATTGACTTTATCAATGAATAGCCTATCTTATTGTTCTTTTTTATCTTTACTACTCCTGTATTGCCTGCTCTTGCAGTCAGGATAAAAGTGTCATCTAAATAAATATCAGCATCTTTGTTTTGATTTTCAAGGCCGAGATCCAATACAATTGAATTTTTTTTCATTCTTATGTCATAATTAGTTTCTTTTTGTTCGCCTTGCTCTTTTTTTTCTCCAAGCTCCTGGACATCTATGCTCATGCCTAAGCTGCTTTCGATCTCATCTATATTTTTACCTTGCTTGCCAATGATTCTTGCTATGTCACTCTCAGGAACATAAACAATGCATTTATTGTCTGAGACCATCTCTACTCTGCAGTTTCTTGAATAATTGCTGAAATAACGTTCGATTTCTTTTTGGGCTAATTGATGCGCTCCTGATCTGGTTTTGCCTTTTTCTACAGGAATAACAACTGTCTGCTCTCCGTAAGAATATATCTCATACTCTAATTTCTGCGTCTCAAAATCATTAACGACAACAACTGGCCTTGCCAAATCTGCTTCTGTCATTCCTGATGGAACCTTAACGGTCATTTTTAGGCTTAGAACTTTGTTTATCAATCCATTTTTGATAAAAACAACTGTGTCTATCACTTGAGGGATAACACCCATCTCAACCCTCCCAATAAATCTTTGGATAGCGTCAATAGGGTTAGTTGCATGAACTACTCCTACCATGCCAACGCCTGCCAATCTTAAGTCTGCAAACAGCCTAAAGTCATCTGTATTTCTCATCTCATCAAAGATAGTATAGTCTGGCCTTGATAATAATAGTACGTCATGAATCTCTTGTGCATCTCCGTGGCTTAGGGAATACTGGGTTATTTTATCAGGCAGAATTAAATCTCTTGGCGCTTCAACTGTCTTAACAATTTTTTCCTGATCAGCATAATATTCAGCTAATGCCTGCGCAAATGTTGTTTTTCCCATTCCCGGGCTTCCGGCAACCAAAACCCCTTCTGCCTGCTCTGCAATCCTCTTTTTTAGCTTTTCAGACAGCTTGTAATCATCCAGGTTCAATTTTCTGACAGGCCTTACTGCTGTTATTTCCCAGCCATCTGAAAATGGGGGCTTGGTTATTACAATCCTGTATTTGCCTAATTGAACAATGGTTGAGCCTGGCCTTTCTATCTCTATAAATCCGTCTTTTCTTAATTTTGCCTCTTCAATGATCTCTTTTGAAATGTCCTGAATCTCGTCCCGAGTTAACTCCTTTTTTCTTAAGGCTTCAAATTTCCAATTGCCTGGAAATCCTTTTTTCGCATAAGGAACAACATTTTCCCTTAAATGAACACTCATGGTTGTTTCATCAAAGAACTTATCAAGTATGAGCTTTCTTTCTATTTTTGTAGGCTCGATATGGATTACTTTTACACCGCGAGCTTCTGCAACTTTTGCCTGAACCTTGTCTGATGTCAATAAAGTCCCATCAATATCCCAGGCGAGCTGCCTTATCATGCTGTCAATCTCGCCAAGTGAAGCGTATTTTATCTCAGAAGCTTTAGGCCTTTGGCCTTCAAACTCAATTGAGAATTTATTTTTTGAAATATCCC
Organism: uncultured Methanosarcinales archaeon; assembly: GCA_964550945.1. Classification (GTDB taxonomy): domain Archaea; phylum Nanobdellota; class Nanobdellia; order Woesearchaeales; family CAZKBD01; genus CAZKBD01. Next base: position 630 of record CAZKBD010000128.1, on the reverse strand, counting down.
TTAATTTTTTTATTTCGTCCAGGCCTAAAAAACCAATGGCCTTATTCAGATTAGCCTGATACTCCAGCTCTGCCAAGACTGCTTCGTGGATTATAACAGCATCTACTTCTAGTTCGTTCTTTTCGATTTTTTGGGATACAAGGCCTTCTATCAAAACAGAAGTGTCTGGCACCAGCTTATGGATTGTATGAGACATCATTATTAGTAAATATTATGGTGTATTTAAAAATGTTTTGGAATGATAATGGAGAATGTATTTTAACAGATTTTGTCAAATTTTTCAGGCGTTATTATCCTTATTTTTCTGAATTCATTTAGTTTCAATAGACTATTAGATATAACATATGCATGTTGTTAAATCCTTCTGACTACAAAGTGGGAGAAATTGCGAAGCAAAGTTGAGAAAGAGGGCGTTCTATCAAATGAGCAAAGCGATACATCAAGAACAAGTATCAAAGGGGACATTTCGTCAGTTAGTCGTTTAGTTTTTAGTCGTTGGGGGAGTTCCGTTTAAAAATAGGAATATTTATTAATCCTCTATAATATGTATCCTTAATATGACCGATTTATTAGATAAAATAAAAGAGTTCATAAATAGATTATTTAATGTAAAGATTGAGACTTTCTTTG
>CAZKBD010000127.1:0-3810 GCA_964550945.1 uncultured Methanosarcinales archaeon | reverse complement strand
ATTCAACTACCTCATCGTCCTTGCTCTTGCACAGGATTACACCAACAGATGGGTTTTCATGCTTCTTCTTTATATCCCTGTCAAGAGCTTCTAGATAAAAATTTAGCTTCCCTACAAACTCTGGCTTGAAATCTTCGGTTTTCAATTCAAAAGCAACCAGGCATTGAAGCCCTCTGTGATAGAAAAGCAAATCTATAAAATAATCATTGTTTCCGACCTGCACCCTATATTCCTGCCCGACAAAAGCAAAATCTTTTCCAAATTCCAGCACAAAATGCTTAAAATTCTCAATCAATGCGGTCTGCAAATTTTTCTCAGTATGGTTTTTCGGCAAGTCAAGGAAATCAAGAACATAAGTGTCTTTGAAGCAGTTTGCAAGCCCCTGATTCAATTGTGTCGCCACTGGTGACACTTTCTTATTAGATAGCATTTGGCGCTCAAAAACGCTGCTATCAATCTGCCTTTCCAACTCCCGCTTTGAATATCTCTCTTTTATTGATAAAAGGATATAGAATTCCTTCTCCTCAATAGATTTAGTTTTGGATAATATCAAGAGATGATTGCTCCAGCTAAGTTGTGTCAACAACGGAGACACTTTTCTATTATTCTTATATTCAGAATAAAACTGCATCATCCTAAAGAGCCCACGCCGATTAAAGCCTTTTATTTCTGGCTCTTTTTTTTGGATATATTCTGCTAAATTGTCAACTATCCCTTCCCCCCATTCCGCAGATCCGACCTTTTTACTGATATATTCTCCTACATTCCAATATAAGGAGATTAGTTCCGCATTAACAGAACAAATTGCCTTTTCTTTGGCTTTTTGAATAAGTGAAATTACCTGAGAAAATTCCCTTTCCGTGTTTTGCATCTTTTTAGATTTTTTCATCTTCACATCACCGCAATCTTGCCAGCATCAGTCAGTTTCCAGTCTGCTGTTAATAAGCCAGTGTTTATCATATCCTTTATTGCTGCATATACAAGGCTTCTATGCACATCTGCTTTTTTTGTGATATCTGCTACTTTACGGTTGCCTTTGCCTAATTCTTTCAGGATTTTGGCTTTTGTATCAGATATCTTAAATTCCATCAAAGGCACATTCATCAGTTCATTATTGTCTTCCCTTAGATAAAAAGCTCCTTTTGTCTTATCTTTCAGCATAGAAGCAGCAAAAATACCGCCTAAAAACATTGTTTTTCTTCCTTCTGTGACATGTATATAAATTTCATTGCCTTCTTCTTTTTTGGCAGCTTCAACAATTTTCTTAGTGACTTCAGGAACATCAAACTCATGCACTTTGACAGAATCAAACTTGACATTAGGAAACTGCTTTTTTAAGTCAGAAGATGCTTTTTTCCTTTTTGAATTATCATCAGTAACCAGGATAACTTTAGAAGGAGTCAGCTTATAGATCACTATAGGCACAACATTAGCTTCCCATAGTGTAGATATCATCACTTTCTGCATCAAAACACCCCCTGATGAGGTTGTAATTACTCAAATTATATAAATATTTAGTTAGTAAATAGCTACTTGTATATAAATCTTATGGAATTGTCTATAAAAAATATAGAAAGGTTTAAATATATGCTCATCTTTCCTCAAACAAACGCCGATTTAGAAAACGGTGAGGGTGATAAAATGAGATATGAAATAGATGTTAAGAGCTTAGATAGGTGCGGTATGTGTTTTAAAGAATTTAAGATAGGAGATGAAGTTGTATCTTTATGCTTATATGACGAAATGATTGAGAAAGATCCAAAGTCTGATTTTAAAGTAGGAGTCAAAGAAGCATATCAGTTAGCTGCATATCATAAGAAGTGTTCACCATTAAAAATAAACAAGGCTGTGTATAAAGAGCCAATAGGCTTACAGGTAGCCAAGAAAAAAGATCATCGGGGCAAAGGATGAATGAGACAGAGATTGAGATAATAAAAAGCGTCAAAAAAGAGCTGAAAAAGAAAAAAAAGAGGTCTCAGTACGATAAAGGCCAGCTTGACCTGATCAAGAAGCTAAGGAAAAAGCCAAAGACAAAAATGTGGGAGAAAGTATTGCCCTTTATTGGAATTGGTATTGGCATATTTTCCATCTTTGCATTGAGTTATTTCATCTATTTAAATATCAAGGACGGAAGTTTTGCTGCACAATTTGTATCAGAAAGATGGGCTAAAAGCCAGGAAAATGAACAATCCTGCTGTTCAAGAATGATGGATAATGATACCTTTGTCGCTTTCATCAAATACGATTGCACGCCAATAAACAAGATAACAAAAGGAATACAGAATTGCAAAGGCGAGTATTATGTATTTTTGAATAAGATAAATGGGAAATGGGTTGTTAATGAATCAACTAAATCAGTTATATGGTAAGGTGATAAAAATGGAAATCACAATTAAAGCAAGATGCCCGAATTGCAATGAAAACATATACATCAGCTCTCAGTCTGAGCAAAAGAATGATGATAAGCAGACAACACTAGATGAGAAAGATATAACTCTAGAAGAAGCTGCAGAGAAACCCGGTTTTTTTGAGGATATTTTTGATTATGCAAAAAAAGACACAGCATTAGACCACATAAAAGATTATTTTTACACTCTCAAAGCTAGGATTGAGCTTACAAACGACCGCAAAGAGCTGCTGGAGATACAAAAGAGCCTGTCTAAGCTAAAAGCAAAGGTCTCTGACAAAGTTACAGAAGAGATTGAGAATAACAAGAAAGCTGCTATTGATCTTGTCAAGAAGAAAATCAAGTGGCTAAATGAAAGTGAGAAAAAATCAAAAAGAAGCAGGTAGATCAAAATGGAATTTTGGAGCAAATTTCTGGACTTGGGCATGAGTGATGATTGGGAGAAGTATCAAAGGATACAGCTATACAGGAAATTAGGGAAAAATTTGGACAAGATGAGCATTAACGAGATAAAAGACAGGATAAAATGATAAACGATCAACACAAAAAAATAATAAGGAATACTCTTCTAATTGGTTTGTGGATTGCAGTTATTTTGGATATCCTGACCTTCTATTTTGGCAAATGGATGGCATTCGAAACTAACCCAATATTTTTGATGACTGGAAATTCCGCTTTTTTGACTATCCTGGTAAAAGTAGCTTTCATAGGTATTTTTTCGTTCTTTTTTATTTGGTTATCAAGTGAGAATATCTTTAAATCAGAAAAATATTACCAATTTTACAAATTGGTTGGTTTTCTATTGTGGGTGGCTATAATCCTCTTAATACTTGCACATGCAAGGGGTATAATCGATAATTTAACTATCTCAGAGACTCAACCAGCATTAGAATTTGCAATGCAGAAGGAACAAGCGATACATTCGTATTTTACTCGCATTTATTTGCCATATCTTGGGATTATATCAGCTGCAGTTGTTGGATATCTTATTTTTAAAAAAGGACCCAACAAGAATGATAAATCTTGAAATGTCTTTCTATAATTAACAAAAAATTTAAAACTAGCGGTTAATCAATATGTTCATTATATCTCTTGACAAACTTAGCATAAAACAAATATAGACTGAAATATCCATAAAGTTTATAAGTTTGCTTACAATCCCACATTTATGAGCAATGATTTAGGGGATATTACGAGACGTACATTCTGTAAAGCAATGGCGGGTCTAGCATTATCTCCTCTAGCTGGTTCTACTGTTGTTCAGGCTGCTGAAGCCAAACCAGAAATTGAAGTTAAAGCAATAAGAAGATTAATAACTTCAGCCTACAGGTCAGGTATTAGTTTCCCAAAAGTTTCGCCAGATGGTTCAACTATAGCCTATTTCGAAGATAGATTAAAATTTG
>CAZKBD010000126.1:0-3849 GCA_964550945.1 uncultured Methanosarcinales archaeon | reverse complement strand
TTTCTCCCTGAAGGTTTTTACCAAGTCATAAACTTCTATAGAGTTCATAATGTTAGGAAAATCAGAATAGAAGAAGTATTTTAAATGTTTGGTTTAAGTTTATGATTTATTTTGCAGCAGTTCCTGATATGCAGGCATCCATTCTTCATGTATCATTATTAAATGCTCATAATTTCTTATTACATGCGGAAATTTTTTTCTTAAATCATTGATGATTTTATTAAAATGCTGATAGCTTTCAACGGCGAACTCAAACTCAACCTCCCAAGGAGCCAGGCTTCTGATGTAATAAAGCGAGTTTGGATGTATTCTCATCCATTCAAATAAGGATTTTTCATCTTTTTCCGATAATTTTCTGAAATATATTATTGCCTTAAAGAACTCCAACCCCAATTTATTGAAATCAACGGCAATTCTGTAATTCAATATTATGCCTTTCTCCTCCAGCTTTCTTATCCTCCCCCGCACTATCTCTATGGTAGACTTAATCCTTCTTGCCAATTCCATCAATGGGATCCTGGATTCATTAGCCAGTATAAGCAATATTTTTGAGTCTAACTCGTCAATTTTATTATCCACAACATCCCCTCCAAAAATTACAAATTGCCCATTTGCGTCGTTTGTGAAGAATTTTTTGTTATATTGCCTCGTGTCTACCATTGTGCCTAGCACTTTGCTGACTATTAAATGCTCCCATTTAGAAAGCAGTGTGTTTATTTTTTCAAAATATCCCGTTATGCTTCTTGAAAGTATGGCAAAAACAACGTCAAATACGCCATCAGAAATGCCAAACCAATAGATATCTTTGTTTTGCTTCAGTTCTTCAAAGAACGTTTCTCTTTCATTGGGTATATTTTCAAGCTTTAGATAAACTTTGAACATATAATAGCCAAGCTTGTTTGGATTGATTGATGTGATAAATCCTTGTATTATGCCATTTTTCTGAAGCTGCTGGATTCTGTATTTTACTGCTTCTCTTGACTTGTTTACCTTCTTTGCCAATGTTGAATTATGAATTCTGCAGTTTTTGTCCAGCTCTGCCAATATTTTCCTATCTGTCAAGTCTAGCTTTATTTTTTCCATTATAATAGCCATTTTATGTAATTCTATTTAAGCTTTTCTATAAAGCGGTTAAAAATTGAGAGGAAGTTTAATTAGTATCTTTGCCTAAAATTACCATTAGTTAGTGATTAAATTTTAGATATTGGGTGGTGTTAATGGTAAAAGTAGATTTAATTCAGCCAAGGCATAATTATGCTCCAGCCGTTAGCGAGAGCGCACTTGGGCATGTGTATATGCCGACATCTTTGCTTACAGCAGCTGCAAGATTGATTGCTGCAGGTGTTGATGTAGAACTGCATGATGAAAACATAAAGCCAATGCAATTATCATCCAGTTATGTTGGAATTAATCTTCTTGGCGCGCCCTATATTCCAGAAGTTATAAAATTACAGAAAGAAATAGACGAACGTGTACAAGAAAAAGCCATTTATCTGCTTGGAGGCCAGGTAGTTTCCAGTTCTCCCAATGGCTTGTCTCAAAAGCAATTCAAGAGATTATTTGGAGATTCTGCTTACAATGGAAATGATGATAAAACGCTTGCATCTGTTTTAGGGATAGAAGCAGGTATGTTATCTCCTCCTGAAAGAACATCATTAATTCCAGCCTATGAAAAAATACCTGACGAGATGATGAAGATGTACCTATCCAAAGAGTTTGGGCTGTATGTTTCACAAGGGTGCATGTTCCATTGCGATTTTTGCGGCGCTAATAGGACTATTCTTGACACAACTGGCAAACCAATTATACAGGCAGAAGAGGTTTACAGAAATCCTAAAATAATAAAGGACGATTTGGAATATCTCGTCAAGAAAGCTAAAAGTTTCGGGATAAAAGAATTAAATATATACATGTCTAACCTTGATACATTTCAAAAACCGCATAAATTAAATGAATTTGCATATGCAGTTAAAGACGTAAAGCAAAGTAATCCTGGTTTTGAAATAAGATTGCGTGGGTTATCAACTCCGGCTCTTTATTTAAATGCAAGAGATAAGCATGCTAACTATATAGGAAATCTAGTAGAAGCTGGATTTCATACTGCGGGATTTGGTGTTGATGGTATGACCCCCCAAGTCTGGAAAGGCGTGCATAAAGAGATTAATGATGAAAAGAGATGTTTAGAGGCTATTCAATCTGCCAGAAGAGATTTTGGGATTATCCCAGAAATATTAATGGTGTTCGGGCATGTTGGAGTTGATACCGAAAAAACTTTGAAACTTGCTTGTGAATTCACACAAGCTATGGTGGATACTTACGAAGCTGTGCCGCGCCCTCATGTAGCAAAAAATTTCATTCCTGGAAATAAGGGATGGATTTATCCCGGGAATGTAAAAGCAATAGAATTATTGCTAAAAAATCCTGAATCTTTTCAAGGACTTGATTTTACATCGCTGGCATCACCTTTAACGCATCCTGATGGGAGATTAAGAGAATTAACAAATCATTATTATAAGGAAATTTGTAATATTGAAGGCAATACTACCCAATGGGTTATGCCAATCACACCAGATTTAACTCCCAAGCAGATAGAAGAAGTAAAAAAATCCAATAAATGGAAATATGATAGATGAGTGATTATCTCCTTACAATCCCAGCCTCAATCGCAGCCTTTCTCACAGCCTCAGCAACTCTGGGAACGACCTGCCTGTCAAGCGTGTAAGGAAGAACGTTGTCTTTTGTAGGCTTTACGCAGCCTGCTATTGCATGAGCTGCAGCCACTTTCATTTCGTTGTTTATCTTTGTGGCTTTTGCGTCAAGAGTGCCCCTGAACAATCCCGGAAACGCCAAAGAATTGTTTATTTGGTTGGGAAAGTCGCTCCTGCCTGTGCCTGCAACCGCTGCAACCTTTTTTGCCTCGTCATAAGATATCTCAGGAGTAGGGTTTGCCATTGCAAAAACAATTGAATTTGCATTCATGGCTTTTAAATCATGTGCGGTGAGCAAATTGCCTCTTGAAAGCCCTATGAAAGCATCAGCGCCTTCCAGAGCATGCTGGACATTGCCTTGCCTTTTTGACTTGTTTGTCATTTTTGCCATCTGTTTCTTGAATTCATTCAAGTCTGGCCTTCCGTCATAGATGATGCCCTTGCTGTCGCAAAGAACAAGCTCTCTGACAGATGTGCATATCTTTTTGTCAATGCCAAGGCACGTAAGCAATTTTGCAGTTGCCATGCCTGCTGCTCCTGCGCCGTTAATCACAACCTTCAAGTCTTCTATTTCTTTTCTGGCAACCCTTGAGGCATTTATCAAGGCTGCCAGAACAACAATGGCAGAGCCGTGCTGGTCATCATGCATCACAGGAATGCCTATGTTGAGCAGTTGCTCTTCTATTGTGAAGCATCTTGGCGCAGATATGTCTTCAAGATTAATGCCGCCAAAGGCAGGCGCTATGTTCTTCACTATGCTTATTATTTCGTTCTCATCCTGTGTCTTGATGCAAATTGGGAAAGCGTCTATATCAGCCAATTCCTTGAATATGATGCACTTTCCTTCCATCACAGGCAATGAAGCCTCTGCTCCAATATTGCCCAAACCAAGAACTGCCGAGCCGTCTGTTACAACAACAACAGAATTAGACTTCATTGTGTAGTCATAAACGCTTTTTGGGTTTGAGGCTATTTCCCTGCAAACCTCTGCAACTCCGGGAGTGTATACCAAGCTCAGGTCTTCTTTTGTTGCAACTTTTACTTTGGATTTGGTTGCCAGCTTGCCGTGATTGGCTCTGTGCAGATTCAGCGCTTCCTCTTTTAGGTTCATAATAGGAAAAGTGACTGAAATGGGGTTTTT
>CAZKBD010000125.1:0-4044 GCA_964550945.1 uncultured Methanosarcinales archaeon | reverse complement strand
AAGCTATATCCCTATATCTAAGGTCAAGATCTTCTTTCATGTATTTTGTAATTGTCTCTAAAGCGCTAAGCCCGCTATCCCCAAAAATAGAAATCGGCAAAAATATCTTTACTCCCTTAATTTCTTCTGCAGGCGTATCACAAAAATAATTTAGGTTAGTGATATTGGTATTAAACTTAGAAAAAATATCTTCTCTGATTGTAACAAACTCTTTTTTCATTCTCACTTGCGCTTTCGCTCAATACTGGGATACTCGTTATGTAAGTAAGCTTGAATTCTTTTTTTGTGGCTTATACTTGTTATGTAAGTAATTGTTCACATCAAAAAACTTTATCATCAAAAAATTAAAAAAATAAAAGACTATCCTCTCCTTTTCATTAGAGACATTTTCTCTATATTCTTTTCATTGATTATGATAGTGCCAAGACTGCCTTTTATTTTAACAAAGCCGCTATTAATGTTCTCAAGAACCCCCCTGGCTATCTTGAACTGGGTGCCATCTTTATAAGGCGCTTTTATTTCTTTTCCAATAAACTCTTCAAAAGGGCTTGTCATAATCTCACATTATTAATTAGCAGCAGACGCACTAAACTCTACTGTGCCATTGCAAGTTCCGCCAACTGTTAAAGGAATCTGTATCTTCCAGTATGTGGCATTAGTAGAATTGCCTAATTCAGTATCAGGCACCCTAACAGGCAGGGTGAAATTCATCGGAGCAGACGGGCCAGTTAAGTTGGCCATATCATTATAGCCTGTATTAACATCCATGCTCCATTTCTCCCATCCAACTGAAATATTTCCATATTGGCACAGCATTGAAAAATTGCCAACATTATCAATGCTCACATTATCGCCGCCCCATCCTCTTACACTAATGTTTATAGGTATGTTTCCGTAATTAGTTATATTTGCAATTTTATTCTCTGAGGTTTCAGTAACAGACAAATTTCCATAGTCTATCAAATTTGGAACATCAATTCCAACTACTGAATTGATTGTTGCAGCAGAAGAATTTCTTGTGGAATTGAATATCATCCTGCGCTCAGTAGCATTTCCAGCATTATCGCTTATGCTCATATTGCATATCCAAGTTCCATTAAAAGCATAATAATCAACAGTAAAAAGACAAGTGCAAGTAACATTAGTGCTGGAGCCAGCTATTGGATTGCAGTTTCCACAACTGTTATTTGAATAATGATAGTTCTTATCATCAGTGCCATAATTACTGCTTACTCGTGTATTATAGAATGTGGCATTTGTTACATTTATATCCTGCCATCCATTATAATCCCAAACATAGCCTGTGCAGTTTACAACTGTTTCATTGCCTGCTGTAAGGTCAATTGACAAAGGGCTGACTATCATTTCGTAAATATTTGGTTCTGTGTTCCATACCCATACTCTTGTGGTTGTGGTTGAAGTGTTAACTCCAATAACCTCAGTAGTGATTATAGTTGTTCCTGTGAATAATAAAATTGAAAACACGGTTAATATTGCGGCTATTAATATTGTATTTTTGTATTCCATCTTTATATCCCGTCTTTATGTCAACTCAACATAAAAGTAATAAGCTAGCTGAGTTGCGCCTGCTGTTGCATTCTCAGGCACCATTATCTGGAAATCGTAAGTTCTATTGATGTTAGTATAGCCGAACTTGTCATTTTCAACAATAGCTGCATAAATCATGTAAGTCCCATCATGGAGCGATATCTCTTCAAAATCATCAACCGCATCTCTTGTGTTGTTTACATTTAGATTGATAGTAGAGCAATTGCTAGCCTGAAAATGCTCAGTTCCAACATAAAACTCCTTATTATCTGTATCATTAAATGTGGCAGAGAGGTTATCATTAGGGTTAGCTGTATGGCCTATTGCAATCTCCTCTGTACTCTTATTAACAGCAGTTGAACAATTGATATTAGACCAGCTGATTGTGTTGGGAGTTCTTGTAGCATATACCTCTCCTGAAGTTGTAGCCCTGCTCCACTCGAATATGCTATAGCTATCAGCATCCGCTAATTTTAAAGTTCCAGAAACATTTCCAACAAAAGCCTTCCATCTTGTATTTTGCTCGTTAGAAACAAAGTTATATGTAACAATATAACCCCCACTATAGTTTAAAGTTGCATTTCCAGGATTTGCATTTGTTGAATTGCTGGAATATGTTGCAGTTGCGCCAACAGGTGCTGCATATGCATAATAGCAAACCCCTATTAAAAACAAGAATACAATCAATGCTAACTCAATCTTGCAATTCCATTTCATCTTTACCACTCTCGCTTAACATTTTCTTTTTACATTAATTGAATGATTTAACATTCAATTCAATAACATTTAACCAGCCCAATTAAAATCGCTGGCATCAACAGCGCTGAACTCTACTGTCCCATTACAGCTTCCTCCAACAGTAAGAGGAATCTGTAATTTCCAATATGTGGTGTTAGTAGAATTTCCAAGTACACTATCATTTTCTCTTAAAGGGATAGGCATTGTCCAGTTTATTTGTTTAGTTGCGTTATTTAGATCTGTCATGCCATTATAATCACTACCGCTTAATGTGCTATACTTCTCATAAGCCATAGAAATATTCCCATAATCGCATATCATTGACAAATTAGCTCCTACAAACTCGCTCTCACTATCGCCGCCCCAGCCCCTTACGCTAATATTTATGGGTATATTCCCATAATTAGTAACATTTGCATTTTTTTGAACTGAAGTTTCAGTAACAGATAAATTGCCATAATCAATTTCAGCTGGAACATCAAGTGCTAATAGGGGGTTAATTGTTGCGCTAACATTTCTTGTGGAATTGAATATCATCCTGCGCTCAGTAGCATTTCCAGCATTATCGCTTATGCTCATATTGCATATCCAAGTTCCATTAAAAGCATAATAATCAACAGTAAAAAGACAAGTGCAAGTAACATTAGTGCTGGAGCCAGCTATTGGATTGCAGTTTCCACAACTGTTATTTGAATAATGATAGTTCTTATCATCAGTGCCATAATTACTGCTTACTCGTGTATTATAGAATGTGGCATTTGTTACATTTATATCCTGCCATCCATTATAATCCCAAACATAGCCTGTGCAGTTTACAACTGTTTCATTGCCTGCTGTAAGGTCAATTGACAAAGGGCTGACTATCATTTCGTAAATATTTGGTTCTGTGTTCCATACCCATACTCTTGTGGTTGTGGTTGAAGTGTTAACTCCAATAACCTCAGTAGTGATTATAGTTGTTCCTGTGAATAATAAAATTGAAAACACGGTTAATATTGCGGCTATTAATATTGTATTTTTGTATTCCATCTTTATATCCCGTCTTTATGTCAACTCAACATAAAAGTAATAAGCTAGCTGAGTTGCGCCTGCTGTTGCATTCTCAGGCACCATTATCTGGAAATCGTAAGTTCTATTGATGTTAGTATAGCCGAACTTGTCATTTTCAACAATAGCTGCATAAATCATGTAAGTCCCATCATGGAGCGATATCTCTTCAAAATCATCAACCGCATCTCTTGTGTTGTTTACATTTAGATTGATAGTAGAGCAATTGCTAGCCTGAAAATGCTCAGTTCCAACATAAAACTCCTTATTATCTGTATCATTAAATGTGGCAGAGAGGTTATCATTAGGGTTAGCTGTATGGCCTATTGCAATCTCCTCTGTACTCTTATTAACAGCAGTTGAACAATTGATATTAGACCAGCTGATTGTGTTGGGAGTTCTTGTAGCATATACCTCTCCTGAAGTTGTAGCCCTGCTCCACTCGAATATGCTATAGCTATCAGCATCCGCTAATTTTAAAGTTCCAGAAACATTTCCAACAAAAGCCTTCCATCTTGTATTTTGCTCGTTAGAAACAAAGTTATATGTAACAATATAACCCCCACTATAGTTTAAAGTTGCATTTCCAGGATTTGCATTTGTTGAGTTAGTGACATAAGTTGTTGTTGGGCCTACTGGAGTTGCATATACCCTAACTAGCAAAACTAGCAAGCTAATCAAAACACATGCGCTAAATATAACATTTCTATT
>CAZKBD010000124.1:0-4084 GCA_964550945.1 uncultured Methanosarcinales archaeon | reverse complement strand
TGCGTATACGAACCTGTTTTGCCTCATCAACGCCATGGCTGGATTTTTCTGTATACATCAAGTTAGATGATTTACTTTTCATTTTCATAAGATTTATAAATTAGCGTTATATCCGAACTGGTAACTGTTTTATATGGGGGATTTGATGGAAAAAGATAGCGACAAAGATGATGAAATATCTATTGATTTGAATAAAGTGACCAATTTCTTCAAGAAGAAAAAACCCGAAGCTAAAACTGAAAAAGAAATTATTAGATCAGAAACTGAAAAAGCCAAAGAAGAAGATGAAATAACCATAGATTTTGGCAAGATTAAAAATATTTTTAAAAGCAAAAAAGAAGGCGCAAAAGAGAACACTCAAGAGCAGGAATTGGCTGTTGATTGGAAAAAATTATCCTTGTTCATGAAAAAATATGGAGTTATATTCTTGATTTTAATTCCTATGTTTCTGGCAATTTATCTGAGAGCAATGCCTGCTTATCTGCCTATAACTGATGATTGGGCTAAAAGTTCTGTGTATGACCAGCTAAGGTCAAGTATCAGGACACAGATAGACCAACAATACCCTAATCTGCCGGACACTAACAAAGATGCATTAGTAGAAAGGGAATTCCAGAATGTATTAAAAACCCAGAAAGACAAGATTGATGAGCAGTTAAATGGCGTTTCTTCTTACTTTAAGTCTCAATTGCAAGATAGTGATGGCCATACTTACCCTACTGATTTAGATCCATGGTATTGGCTTAGGTTTTCAAGGAATATTCTGGAAAAAGGACATCCTGCTGATGAATATGTAAATGGCCAAGCATGGGATAGCCATATGTTTGCTCCAGCAGGAAGACCGATTACACCTGATCTATTCCACGCTTATTTTATGGCTTATTTGTTCAAATTCATCCATTTCTTCAATAACCAATTAGAATTAAGGGATGTCACTTTTTATGTGCCTATTGTGTTAGTTGTTCTTTCGATAATCCCTGCTTTTTTTATCGCGCGAAGGTTTGCAGGGAATTTTGGCGGTTTAATCGCAGGTGTAATGATCGCAATCAACCCAGCATCAATTTCAAGAACAATGTCAGCAGACACAGATGCCAATAATATTTTGTTTCCTCTAATGATCACGTGGCTGTTCCTGGAGGCATTTGAATCTGAAAAGATGATAAAAAAATTGAGCTTATGCGCTATCTCTGGTTTTTTAGTCGGGTTGTATGCATTTACCTGGGGAGGTTGGTGGTATATCTTTGATTTTATTTTAGCCTCTTCTATTGTATACATACTGTATGTGATCATTGTTAACAGAGACGAACTCAAGAAAGGCGTTGTTAATTTTATCAAGCAATCTCAAATAAAAGATACAGTTATGTTGATAGTATTGTTTATAACTTCCTCGGGTTTGTTTGTATCATTATTCCAGGGTTTCCAGACATTTAAGTATGCGCCATTTGAGCCAATAAGGTTTACGAAGTTAAAGGAAATCTCAAGTGTCTGGCCTAATGTATTTACAACAGTTGCTGAGCAAAACCCCGCTTCCCTCAATAGCGTCATAACATCCCTAGGCGGCCCTTTTTTGGTTTTCATGGGATTAGTGGGATTAGCTTTGTTATTAACAAGAAAAGATAAGCAAAGTTGGCGGTTCTTAGGACTTTCTGTCTTGTGGTATTTGGCAATAATGTTTGTGATCAAACCTGATAGTGTATTGGTGTTTATTGTGTTAATAAGTGCGCCTCTCTTAGCAAAGTTTTTGATTGATATGAAGAATTCGGTTAAAGGCATAGACATAAAATATGCCTCGATTATGATATTGTGGTTTGTTGCTACAGTCTATGCAAGCACAAAAGGCATAAGATTTTCTTTATTGCTAATGCCTGCGTTTAGTGTAGCTTTTGCAGTAGCTGTGGGTTTTGTTTATAATTACCTCAGCCAGTGGATAATCCAAGAGCTTAAGATAAACAAGATCCTCGTTAAGGTAATTCTGATCATATTACTAAGCCTGCTTCTGATTGGCCCATGGGCATCATCAAAAGCAATTGCAAAAAATAACATTCCTATGGTCAATGATGCATGGTTCAATTCACTAGACAAAATAAGAGTTGAATCAGAACCAGATGCGATAATCAATTCCTGGTGGGATTATGGCCATTGGTTTAAGTTTATTGGGGATAGAGCAGTGACTTTTGACGGAACATCACAGAATACGCCACAGGCATACTGGATCGGCAAGGCGTTATTAACAAACAACGAAACTATTGCTGCGGGTATTTTGAGAATGTTGGATTGTTCTGGATGCGAATGCAATGGAGGCAATAATGCATATAGTGATATTTTTGAGATAACTAATGACACCCCTAAAACTATGGATGTACTTAATGAAATCATTCCTCTTAAAAAGGAGAAGGCTGAAGCGGATTTGGCTAAGGATGGATTTGATGAAAGCAAGATTAATGATCTCCTTTCGCATACTCATTGCGAAGCTCCTGAGAACTATTTTATAACTTCTGATGATATGATAGGCAAATCCGGCGTGTGGGCTCATTTTGGCTCTTGGGATTTCAATAAAGCATTGATGTACAACACATTCAAAGAAGGCAATAATGATCTTGATTTATATACTTCATTCTTGCAAAATAGGTTTAATTTAACGTATGATGAATCAAAAAACACCTATAATGAGGTAAAATCGATTATGACTAATGATGAAGCAAATAGCTGGATAGCGCCCTGGCCAAGCTATATAGGCACAGGAGGTTGCGCTGGGCCAATAGAGAATGTGATAAGATGTGATATAATCCAGGGAGCTTCTGCGTATATTAACCTGACTACAATGCAAGCAGATGTGCCGACGAATAAAGGAGTTTTGCATCCTGATCCATTAGTCTATGTTGAAGGGAAAGATGTGAAAGTGAAAAGGTTTGAAAATAACAGCATAGGATTTGGGATGACTTTGGTACCAGATGGAGGAGGTTATAAGATTGTGATGTCATCGTCAGAATTGGCAGATTCTATGTTCACAAGGCTGTATTACCTTAAAGGCCATGGCTTAAGATATTTCAAGCCTTTTAATTATGAAAAGAGCTTTAATGGAAATGAGATATATGTTTGGAAGGTAGACTGGAATGGCACAGAAAAGAATATTGTACAGGAATTTATGCCTACGAATGAAACAGCTGTAGAATAATGAAAGAAAACATATTTGCAATAATCCCTGCATATAACGAAGAAAATAGAGTAGCTGATGTTGTTACTAACGCCAAGAGATATGTGGATAAGGTTATTGTTGTTGATGATGGCTCCTTTGACAGGACATATGATGTTGCAAAGAATGCAGGAGCAGTCACATTGAAGCACATTGTCAATCTTGGTAAAGGTGCTGCACTAAAAACAGGCTGTGATTATGCAATAACTCAAGGAGCAGATATGCTAATTGTACTGGATGCTGATACCCAGCATGACCCAGAAGAGATACCTAATTTTATTAAAACATTAAAAGAAGCAGACATTGTTTTTGGCTCCAGGAAAGAAACTGAAAATATGCCCATCATATTAAGGTTTGGCAATTTTGTCATTAATTTAGCGACTAGGATATTGTTCAAAATCAGCCTAAAAGACACGCAATCCGGCTACAGGGCTTTTACAGCTGATAGTTACAAGAAAATAAGGTGGCAAGCTTCTGACTACAGCATGGAATCTGAGATGATAGCGAATGTCGGGAAGAAAAGACTAAAATACAAAGAGATATTAATAAAGACCATATACTCAGATAAATATAAAGGAACTACTGTTATGGATGGAGTAAAAATTGTAATGAACATGTTTTGGTGGCGGTTGACAAAATGATATTAGGAATACAGATTATTGGGGCTTTGTTTGGCTTGTTTATGGTTTATTACACATTTTTACATTATAAAAGAAAAGAGTTTACTGTAAAAGAGTTTAGTTTTTGGGTGTTTTTATGGGCGCTATTTATTATTGTGTCTTTAGCTCCTAGCCTGTTAGATCCATTTGTGAAGTCACTGGAATTAGCAAGAGCAATGGACTTATTAGTTATACTTGGATTCATGTTCTTGATAGGGGCGCTGCTCTATAC
>CAZKBD010000123.1:0-4221 GCA_964550945.1 uncultured Methanosarcinales archaeon | reverse complement strand
TAGGCACAACCTCGCCAGCACAAGCTCTTACAGTTGTTGGCCAGATAAATGTAACCAGCTTAGCAGCAGCATCTGCAACTGACTTATGCATAAATGGAGGAGTATTGTCAAGCTGCTCATCTTCAAAGGCTTTTAAGGAAAATATCCAAAATATTACAATTAATGCTGCCCTTTGGGAAAATTATTTAAAGCTAAACCCTGTTATCTATAACTTTAAGGGTGACAGCAAAGAAAGGATTGGATTAATTGCAGAAGATGTGCAGCCATTATTGCCTAAGGTTGTCTATGATATCAAGGTTCCTATATATGGCGAAGTTAATGAGACAAGCATAATAATGGATGGAGAAGGCAATTACATTGAGGTTAATTCAACCAAACAGGCAATAATAGATGAAAAGGCATATCCTTCAGTTGATTATGATGATGTTGCTGCTGCTAATGTTTTGTTCATACAGGATTTGAAGGCAGAAGTTGAAACGATTAAGGCTGAAACCTGCAGAAAGGATAACACTTATAGCTGGTGTTAAGGGGGAATTTGTCCATCTTACAACCATTATTCGAACTAATAACCAATCACTAAAAATAAAATAACTAAAAAATGAACTTAAACCATAAAGTTTTAGAAGAATGCGAAAAGGCAAAAGAAGCTTCATTGAAACTAGCTTCAGCCACAACAAAAACAAAGAACAATGCTTTAAAATCCATCGTAAAAGCGCTTGAAAAGAACAAAAAAAGAATCCTGGAAGCAGATAAGAAGGATGCTAGGCTTGCAGAAGGAAAATTATCTAATGCTTTGTACAAGCGATTATTGGTGGATGAGCAAAAAATAAAAGACATGATTGCAGGAGTTATATCCGTAATAAACTTAGAAAATCCTGTCGGCAAAATACTTAAAATTACTGAACTGGACAAGGGGCTTGTGCTATACAAAGTGAGCACTCCTATTGGAGTTATTGGCGCAATATTTGAGTCAAGGCCAGATGTTGTTGTCCAAATATCCAGCTTAGCAATCAAATCAGGGAATGCTGTTATTTTGAAAGGAGGCTCTGAAGCAGCAAACACAAATAAAGCTTTAGCAGCAATAATCAGGGATGCAATAAAAAGATTCATTCCGATAGATACAGTTCAGCTAATGGAAACACGGGAAGAAGTCAAAAAGATGCTTGAGATGGATGAATTTATTGATTTAGTTATCCCAAGAGGCTCAAACAAGTTTGTGAAATATGTTCAGGAAAATACTAAAATAGCGGTTTTAGGGCATAGTGAAGGAATATGCCATGTTTATGTTGATAAGGATGCCAATATAAAAAAAGCATTGGATGTTTGTTTTGATGCCAAATGCCAGTATCCTGCTGTATGCAACGCAATGGAAACCTTGCTGGTGAACAAGAAAATTGTAAACAAGCTTTTGTTAAAGCTGGTTAAAAAATATCTGGAGAATAATATAGAGTTAAGGCTGGATGACAAATCTTATCAATACGTAAAGAAAGTAATCAAAAATAGTAAATTAATAAAAAAAGCAGCTGAAAAAGACTGGAAAACCGAATATACAGATTTAATTTTGTCAATAAAGATTGTCAATGATATTGACGAGGCAATTGCCCATATAAATAAGTACGGCAGCAAGCATACTGATGCTATTATTACAGAAAACAAAGCTGCTGCTTTCAAGTTTATGGATTTGGTTGATTCAAGCTCAGTCATGTGGAATGCTTCTACAAGATTCAGCGATGGATACCGGTATGGTTTAGGGGCTGAAGTTGGAATTAGCACAAATAAAATTCATAGCAGAGGCCCTGTTGGCCTGGAAGGCCTTACAATCTACAAGTACAGATTGATTGGAAATGGCCATATTGTTGCTGATTATAGCGGCAAGAACGCAAAAAGATTTACGCATAAGATTCTGACAAAAGGAGGCTAAAATGATAGAGGAAATCATAAAATCATTTGTAATATTGTTTGTTATACTGGATCCAATAGGCAATATACCTATCTTTATCTCGCTAACAAAAGGAATGAAAGCAAAGGAAATATCCCATAACATTCATAGGGCTATAATTGTAGCTTCAGTAGTGCTATTTATATTTTTATTTTTAGGCATTAAGATATTTGAATTTTTTAGGATAACTACCGAGAGTTTCCTAATCGCAGGAGGCATAATTTTGCTTATATTTTCCATTTTTTATGTTCTTGGCATACAAGTGGTGAAAGGGCATCATAAAGGCGCTGATGTTGCCTCAGTTCCATTAGGAACCCCATTAATAACCGGCCCTGGAACAATAACCACTACAATAATACTTGTAGGCGAGCATGGCATTTTGATTACATTGATAGCAGCAATTATAGCCCTTTTTTGCACGTGGCTGATTTTAAGGTATTCAAATTATCTTTACAAGATACTAGGCAAATCAGGCTCAAACATTATTACTAGAATTATGGGGCTGATCCTGGCAGCTATTGCAGTTCAGTTTATAATCAAAGGAATAACCGGTGTTATGGGGCTATGAAACCAGAAAGGATTGTAATAAAGATTGGGACAAATACCTTGACCAAGATAGATGGAACTATAGACTCAGGCTATATTGAAGGCCTTGCAAAAGAGATTATTGATTTAAGAAAAAAAGGCAACGAAATTATTATTGTGACAAGCGGAGCAATTGGCTCTGGCTGCCATGAGTTAGGCATCAAAACAAAAGCAAGGGATATAAAATTAAGGCAGGCATGCGCAGCAATCGGCCAGAATAGGGTTATGCAGGCATACCACAATGCATTTAGAAAGTATAACCAGCTAGTCGCACAGATTCTATTGACTTATGATGAGTTCTCTGACAGGAAAAAATATCTTAATCTAAAAAACTCCATAGAGGAATTGCTTAAGCTTGGAGTGATCCCAGTCATTAATGAAAATGATGCTATTGCAACTGAAGAGATAGATGCTAATTTTGGGGATAATGATAAATTATCAGCTTTAGTTGCAAGCAAGACAGATGCCGGCCTCCTAATCATGCTAAGCGATATAGATGCATTATACGACAAAGACCCAAAAAGCCATAAGGATGCGAAGAAGATTGCAGTTGTAAGAGAGTTAACCTCTGACATCCAAAAAATGGCTGGAAAAAAAGGAAGTGTTTTTGCGGTTGGAGGCATGAAAACAAAGCTTAATGCAGCAAAGGTTACAATGGAAAGCGGCTGCAATATGGTTATCTGCAATGGGCATGAAAAAGATGTGATCAGCAGGATAGTTGATGGAGAGCAGTTAGGCACATTATTCCTTTCAAAGAAGAAGCTGTCCAATAAAGAAAGATGGATTCTTCATTCAAAAGCTAAAGGAAAGGTAGCTGTAAATGAAACTGCCAAAGAGGTTTTATTAAAAGGAAGATCGAGTTTGTTGGCTGTAGGCGTCATTGGTGTAGATGGAAATTTTAAAAAAAGCGATATAATAGAGATAGACGATATTGCAAAAGGCATCACAAATTACTCTTCTGAAGAGCTCAACAATATCAAAGGCAAAAAAGGCAAGGTTGTTGTTAAAAGCGAAAATATTATATTAGTAAAAGGTTAATTTTATATAAAATATAATCGGATAGTTTTCCAGTTTTCTCGACGGTAGTAACAAAGGATTTAAATAGAAGTTATTCTTTCTTATCTTTAAAAGAGGGGGTTTTGATTATATTTAACGATAAAGGTCAGTTTAGTTTGTTTGCTCTTGTTGCAGTTCTACTAGGTTCTATACTTGTTGGTGCTGTCGTTTTAAACCAGACTGTTAGCGATTCTAATGAAACCCATACACCTGCTCTTCCAGATGAGTTTGTTGAAATTGACAAATTAAAGATAAAGATGCAAGAAGGTTTTTGATAAAATTAATCTAAACTCAAAGTCATACTAGATTAAACTGGCTTTAAGGGTTATAGGGTAAGGACACTCCCTTTTTTCACGTCTTCTTACCCATAACCCTCATTTTATTGTATTGAAAAATAAACTAAAAAAGAGCTGAAAAAACAATTTGGTTAGGTGTAAACTTATCAATTTATCGTCGAGAAAAATAAAAAGGTTTAAATATAAGTTGCGGTTTCCAATTTGTTAAAAAGAGGGTAAATTAATGTATAAAAAAAGAGCCCAGTTAAAGACCATTATTTTGCTACTGTTACTAAGTTCTATATTTTTCATTGCTGTTTTTGGTATAAACCAAAACGAAACAAACAGCTCTTTAGAAGAGGATGG
>CAZKBD010000122.1:0-4397 GCA_964550945.1 uncultured Methanosarcinales archaeon | reverse complement strand
ATCTTCTTTTTGACATGTCAGAAATCGCTAATGCGCACGCTCAAGGGGTTTTAACCCAGAGCAAGCAAGCGATTTCTGATCATGCTCAAGAACTGCACGCTGTGGACTTCAGTCCGCAGTTCTTGACATTTGGAAAATTTCTGAGGACTAAGAACCGCCAGCCAACAGCATAGAACATTTAGTTGCTATGCAGCGGAATCCCGCCAGTCTATGACTGGCGGTTCTTTAGTCAACTAAAAGAAGAAATGGAAACGAACGCAATTTAACCTTGATAGTTAAATTCCATTAAAGATACTGATTTCAACTCAGCCATTGGTTTAAAACACTCAGCACCAGCCTTATACCCTCTTCTTTCATCTTCAGGAATATCTTCTGAGGTTTTAGCATACGCTTGTAGCATATATATCGCACAATTTATGTGGCTTACAGATTTCTTTGAATGTGCTTCAACCAGCAACTTTTTAATTTTTAAGGTAATAGCATCTTGATCTAGAATCCTTGTATCAAACTCTGGATCTTTTCCCGCAATTACTGCAGCTAATTGATTCATGCCTATAAAATAATCAATAGCTAAACCAGGAAACCCATTTGCTAACTGGTTTGACATACCAGATTCATAGTGTGTATATGCTGTATGAGCTTCTTTAGCTGAGAATTTCGCTGCATATTTTTCAATAACTTGTTTTGAGATTGCAGGATTGACAGCAGCAGATTTTGAGTATTCGCTAAATACACTTAATACTGCATCAGTTGGAGCATCTGTTTCAAGCAAACTTTCAAGTGTTTGAGTCATTGAATCATAGAAACATCATGCAGATTATAAATGTTTCGCTACTAATCAGTAGTTATGTCGGATTTTCAAAAAAGCGCTACAAGGCCACTAAGGAGTGAATCAGTCATTTAGCGACGGCAGATATCGTGGATTAGAAAGTGCGCTGTAGCTACACTTGGCTACGCTTCCTAAGGCAAAAACTTAGGGCGTTGGAAACAAAACACGCGAGGTAACAGTCTCGCCTTTTTTTATTTTTTTAATTATGAAAACAACATATTTAAAAAGTTTGAGCTATAAAATAATATTATGCAACAATCCAAACAAATTATCTCAATAAATGAATATATTGTCAGATTTCCTAAAAATGTTCAAACTATCTTAGAAGAATTAAGACAAATTATCAGAGAGTTAACACCAGAAGCTGAAGGAACAATGAATTATGGAATACCTACGTTTAAACTAAATGGTATGAATTTAGTGCATTTCGCTGCATTCAAAAATCATATCGGTTTTTATCCTACTCCGTCGGCAATTGTTGCTTTCAAAAAAGAGTTGGCCCCCTATAAACAAGCAAAGGGTTCAGTCCAATTTCCAATTGACGAATCTATTCCTTTTGATATAATCAAGAAAATGGTAAAATTTAGAATGAAAGAAGTTAAAGCAAAATGAGATATGTTGCATTACTCAGAGGAATTAATGTTGGGGGCAATCAAAAGGTTGAAATGAAAAAACTCAAAACTCTTTTTGAGTCTTTAAGTTGCATTAATGTGTCGACCTATATTAATTCAGGAAACGTTTTCTTCGAATCAAGCGAAAGCCAGAAAAATCTGCAGAAGAAAGTCGAAGCAAGTTTGAAAAAAGAATTTGGATTTGACATTCCAGCGCTCATTAAAACAGAGCAAGAAATAAAGAAGATAACAGGTGCCATTCCAAAGACATGGCAGAACGATTCTGAACAGAAGACCGATGTCGCATATTTGTTCAGTGATATAGATTCTAAAGAAATAGTTAATATTCTGCCTACAAAAAAAGAATTTATTGATATCAAATATGTTAAAGGAGCCATTATCTGGAATGTCAAAAGAAAAAATATCAACAAAAGCCATCTGACCAAGATTATCGGCCATAAATCATACAAGTTCATGACAATAAGAAATGTTAATACAGCACGTTATCTAGCAGGAGACAAGTAAATATGAACAGACTCGATACATTGTATACGACAAATAGGAAAGACTGGTCAATGACTGAAATAAGAGAAATGTCAGAAAAGGGAATGAACCCGTGTCTGAATAAAATGGCTGAAGTATTTGATAAACAAAAGAACAAGAAATATAGCGATCAATAAAAAAAGAGGGTAACTTTTTTCTGAGAACAAAACATAATTCATCCTTTTTATAACTTTTTAGAACAACATTCTCAAACTGCGCAGATATCTAAGAAAAGCAAGTTTCCCGCTAGGTTCGTCAAAAACAAAGTTTTTGAGCGTGCTCAGAAATCTCGATTTCTGACATACCATTGATTTTAAAATTCCAGAAGATAATTATTATTTTAAATTCATTCTTTATCTCTTAACTTTAATCTTTTTATTGATGACATTCTATTTTTTATTAAAAAACTGAAAATAACAGTTCTCTTTTTTTAAAACCCAAACCTTTATAATCTTCTAATTTTCCTATCAGCCTAAATGAAAAACTTCAAATGCAGCCGCTGCGGAGCATGCTGCAAAATATCTCCGTGGGTTAGCGCGAAAGAAATTAAAAAAATAACCCGGCTCGGCCATAAAGACTTTGTCGAGCAATCACCCGATGGATTATTTTTTCTAAAAATGAAAAACGACCAATGCATCTTTCTAAATCAAAACAAAAAAACAAGCTGCAAGATTTATAAATCAAGGCCTACAACTTGCAGGCTTTATCCAGTTGCAATAAGGCCAAACGGCGATTGCAGGCCGGAAAAATTAAGTTCAGACAAGCTATTCAAATGAAACAGCAAAATATCGGCGGACAGGCAGTAATCGAAGGAGTGATGATGAAAGGCCCAAATAGCTTTGCGATTTCTGTCAGAAAAGAAAACGGCAAAATTGTAACAAAAAAAGAGAAGCTAAATCAAAGGCCAAAATGGGCAAAATTATTTTTCATTAGGGGAATTGTAAACCTGATAGATATGCTCGTCTTAGGAATAAAATCCTTGATCTGGAGCAGCAACCAATTTGTAGAGGAAGATGAAAAAGAAACATTTGGATTAAAAGAGACGATATTATTGATAGCAGTTTCCTTTGGTTTTGTTATTTTATTCTTTGTTGCTTTGCCTTACTTTGTAACTAACCTTGCAGGTTTTAAAGAAGAGATCAATCCACTATTGTTCAATCTAATTGATGGCGCTATCAGACTTGCCTTATTTTTGATTTATTTGATTATAATATCGCGCATCAAAGACATTAAACGGATATTTGAATACCATGGAGCAGAGCACAAAACAATACACTGTTATGAATCAAAAAAGGAACTAACAATAAAGAATATCAAGAACTTCAGCACTTTGCATCCAAGATGCGGAACCAGCTTTGTAATGATAGTATTGGTTATTAGCATACTTGTCTTTTCAATATTGCCCTCAGTTGCGATATTAGCATACAAAGATTTCCTCCAACTAGGGTTTTGGCTGCAGAAAAGCATATTATTTCCATTAAGAATACTGTTAATCCCAATAATCGCAGGCCTTTCCTACGAATTATTAAAATTAAGCGACAAGTACAAAGGCAATATACTCTTAAGGGCCTTGATCAAACCAGGCTTATTGCTCCAAAAATTAACAACTAATCAACCAGATGATAAGCAGATAGAGGTTGCAGTTGAATCATTAAACGCAGTTTTGAGCATGGAAAAACAAAACAAAAACGAAAATTATATAAGTGAGTAGAGTTTTAGTCTAAATTAATGATATTTTGCATATTATGCAAAGAGGTGAAAAAATGAAGTATGCGTACGCAATAGCATTGTTTCTGATAGTGTTGATGGTAGGATGCGCTCAACCACAAGCACCACCAGCAGCGCCACCACCTGCAGCACCAGCTGCACCAGAAGCGCCACCTGCAGCACCAGCTGCACCAGAAGCGCCACCTGCAGAACCGGCAGCACCAGAAGCGCCACCTGCAGCACCAGCTGATACACCAACTGCACCTGCGGAAACTGCGCCTCCAGCAACAACCTTGCCGGAAGGAGACATTAAGATTACTGCAGCAGGTTTAGAGCCAGCTGAGCTTACAATCAATGTAGGCGATACAGTAACATGGGTGAATGCACAGGAAACTAGGAATGCGGCACTTGGAACGCCAATATTAAGCGGGCCAATAGCGCCAAAAACAGCTTATTCAAAGAAGTTTGACGCAGCAGGAACAATCAGCTACTTAGATTTGATATCAAAGAAGAGTGGAAAGATTATAGTAAAAGCAGCTGCAGCAACAGGCGGAGCAACAACAACAACTGGATAAACAATTTAAATTTTTATTTTTTTTCTCTTTCTTTTTATTTAATCCAAATCATATACAATAACTGGCGCAATAATTATAGTAAACTTTTGCGTTTCTCCTCTGTAAGCACCCCCTGATTTTTGATGTATATTC
>CAZKBD010000121.1:0-4399 GCA_964550945.1 uncultured Methanosarcinales archaeon | reverse complement strand
CGAAACATTAGGCGAAGGAATTGATATTTTACATAATGAAATGAAAAATCTCGGATTAGAAATTGAAATTATTGAAAATTCAAAGAGAAAACTTTTGGTGAGATAAAAAAGACGAATTGATGAGATAATGAAAACAAATAAAACACTTCCAACATTGTTATTATTCCTCTTCATAATCAACATAGCCTCAGCCATAACCACCTACGAAGAAACCTCTACAGTCTCAAGAATAGTGGGGGAAAGCCCGACAGAAATGATAAGGCAGATGCAGAGGGGTTCTATTGACTTGGATCATGCTACTTATTTCGGAGATGCAAGATTGCAGGATTTTAACACAAAAAAATCTATTTTGGATGAACAATTTGGGAATGATAAGTATACAATTCCTTCCGGTTGGATTACAAATGATTTGGATAATAAAATTAATAATATTCAAGAAAATGAATTAATCCTATTAGAGACTAAAGGAAAGGTGGATTCACTATATGCGGTATCGCCATATCAGTCTAAATGGTCAGATAAAGAAGTAACTCCAACCCATGTTAAAGACTGGCAACTCTCTTTCGAAACAAACAACCCGTTATTATTATGGGACAGCCCTTATGCAGGCTCTTATCTGCCAAAAGAAGATACTTTCGTATCGAGATTAGTTAGAGACAGTACAATTATCGCACCAACATCATTTAACAGTCCGCAATTTACTAAATCATTCTTATGCCAGTTATTGGATGAAAAAACGATTGGAGAAGTTTTCAAGGATGCAAGAAATTTCCATTACAACGGAGGCTCAGCATCATCAAGCGATAATTTGATAGGCTTAGTGCTTCAATCTTATGCGTTATATGGTAATCCACTACAGATAGTTGACATGGACTGGTCAGAGTCAGACAAAGAAAAAATAAGGAAATACTGCAATAATTTCCTTGAAAATCTAGCGCCAAACATTGAATTCCTAGAGCAAATAGGAAACTACTCAAAATTCAGAAAACATTTAGTTTTTGAAATTCCATCTTATACAATAGACCAAATAGAAAACTTTTCAATAATAAACGCAGAAAATGCATTCCAAAACCAGGAATATGGCGAATTAGTCTTGCCATTAGCAGTAAGGACAACCCATTTCCCAACAAATACATTAATCACAAATTTCTCTCTGGATCATGTTTGGGACAGTGTAGACATATCAGTAAATACTCTACCCTCTTATGAACTTGATTTTGTAAACAGGACTTGCTATGAAGAAAATAAAAGCTATGAAGCTAATTTTGAAAATGCATACGCTGAAAACAGCTTGGATTTTATTGCAAGAATAAGTCCAATAGAGATAACAAACTGCACACAAGGAACTTTTAGATTATACAAAAAATTCAATTATTCTGTTGATTATATTGCATTAAGCCCTATTTTAATAAAAAATATTGGCGTGCCTATTTTAGTCCCTGTAAGCAGTATTGTAAATGTAAGCATTGAATTAATGCCTTTGACAGATATGGCAGTTAACGGCTCATTAGCTATTTTTGATCAAAACAACAACAAATTATGGGAAGAGGAAACAACAACTAATATTACAGATTACAATGCTTCCTTTATTGCTCCAAGTGAAGAAGGCATGTATACTTATAGTGTTGAATTCATGCAGGATAATGAAACCTTGAATTATGATGAATTTTCATTATTTACAACAATACTTGGGCCAATGGCAAGCATACCAGTTTCGTTAAACGAAAGCCCGGTCATCGAAATTAATTTCTATTCTTACTCGGGCAAAAATTTTGATTTAAAAGCAAGGTATTATTTAGCGCATGGCAATAACATTCTGAATGAGGGAAACTTTACAAAAACAATAGGTAAAGGCAATAACCTGCATACAGTATCATTCAGTGGGCTTACAAAAGAAGACCAGAGCTATACCTTAACTTTGGAGCTTAATTACCTGGGTCAGGACAGAACTATAAGCTACCTTTTAACAACAAATAATGTTCCTTTTATTTATGCTGTCACCCAGCCAATTTATCTTGAAAATGACAAGGTAATAATAAATTACACAGCTTTGGATTATGAGGGAGATGATTTAACAGTAACCATAAACGACTCAAGATTTACCCAAACAAATAATGCATTTGAATGGCAAACTACTGCAGAAGATGCAGGGACTTATGATGTTCTTGTAACAGCTAATGATGGTATATTAACCGACAGCCAGGTTGTGAGTGTAACAGTAAATCAAGGTTGTGTACCAAATTGGATACAAGAGGATAATGCCTGTATCGATAATACAAAACTTATTAGCTATGTAGATACTAACAATTGCAATAGCATTAAGGATTTGCCTGCGGATAATGGCACTTATGTAAGCTGTGGACCTGAAAGTGTGCCTGTAATAAATATCCTTAGCCCTATTAATAACACTGTTTATAACATAAATTCAATAGATTTGAATTGGACTTCTGATGAAGATTTAGAATGGTGCGGTTATAGTTTGGATGGGATAGACAATAATACTGATATTTGTCCAACAAATTGGTGTTACCAAGAATCAGCAACTTCTGCTACTGCTTGTGGTGGTTTGGCTGGTGGTACTTACACAGTTGAAGGGGAATGGGATAATTCATATTCCTATGCAAAAGTGTCTAATGTTTATGATGGAAATTGGAATAGTTGGGGACAGGCCGAGGGGCAGGTAGGTGGAATAAATTGTTGCGAAGCTAATATTTATGTTAATTATGTTAAACCCTCTGGAGCACTAAGCACTAGTCTTTGGCGTGTCAAAGATTGGGGATTCCAAACAGATTTTAACATCCCTCAATCATGTTGGGACCAATCAGTTTTGCAATTTAAGATTGTTAGTAGTCACAATCCTATTACTTCGGCATGGTATTGTTTTGATGGCTCTAGTTGGAATGGTCTTAGAGTTGATCATAATATGCCTATGGTTTATGAAGAAGCAATGTTGTGGGAAATGGGTATTGTTAAGGTTCCTAAAAATATAACTCTAACAGGTCTATCAGAAGGAATACATAATATGATAATATATGGCAGAGGCACTGATGCAGAAATAGAACAAAGTGATTATGTTTACTTTGCTGTAAACATGTGTATACCAAATTGGGTGCAGGAGAATAATTCATGCTTAATTAATGATACAAATCTTATTAGTTATATAGATACTAATAATTGCAATAGTAATGAAAATTTGCCTGCTGACAATGAGACTTATGAAAGCTGCAATTATTGCAGTTTTTCTATTGTCAACACAACATGGAGCAGCTGGCAAGACCAAACATCATGCTTAGCTAATGATACAAAACTGCAGAACAGAAGTAAAATAGAATATGATGAGAATTATAGCTCTTGCTATGTTGTAACAAGATTAGAATCTGATCTTTGGAATAATGGAATCAACAACACTTACTGGGATTACCAGTATATAGCATGCGACTACTGCACTCCAAGCATGGCAAATACAACATGGAGCATATGGGCTAACATAACATCATGCTTAGTAAATAACACTGTCCAGCAAAAAAGAAACTTGGTGCAATACGACATCAATGGATGCGGAGAAGTAAGCAACCAGACATTCTATGATTACCAATTTGCAAGCTGCGACTACTGCACTCCTTCATGGCAATGTTCTGGTTATGATGACTGCCAACAAAATGACTTGGAATATTGTAATGAAGCCAGTGATAAAAATAGTTGTTATGAGCAAACAAATTTAGATTCTGACTCCTATAATGGGGACTATTCAGAATTTGAATCTCAGCAATGCGACTATTGCATTCCAAATTGGGCAGAGGTAAATACAAGCTGTATGCCGGATAATACAAAAATAAGGTGGTACAATGATACAAATAAATGTTACCAATTAACAAACCTTAAATCCGACAACAATCCTCCAGAAAATAGAACTTATAGTTGTGAATATGACTCTGGAGAACCGCCTGTAATAAATATCCTTAGCCCTGTTAATAACACTGTTTATGATATTGCCTCAATTGATTTAAACTGGACTTCAAATAAAGATTGGGATTGGTGCGGTTATAGCTTAAATGAAGAAAAAAATAATACAGAATTATGCCCTGATGGTGTGGGGGCTAATATAACAGTAACTGCTATTGAAGGCCTTAATATTATAGTAATCTATGGAAATGACTCCAAGGGCAAGATAGGACAAAGTGACTATGTTTACTTCCGTGTCAATACCTCTGATTGTAATGATTGTGGATTAACAATGCAGGAATGCAGTGCAATTTCAGATGGCATTTGCCCTGCTAATTGTGCTGCTGGCAGTGATGCTGATTGCTGCAGCAATGCTGGCAAATGCTGGTATGGCAATTATGGTTGTAATGATTGTGGATTAACAATGCAGGAATGCAGTGCAATTTCAGATGGCATT
>CAZKBD010000120.1:0-4589 GCA_964550945.1 uncultured Methanosarcinales archaeon | reverse complement strand
TTGCCTTGGAAGTTTATCCCTAAGCTCAGATATCTGGATAGGCATATCTCTATGCTTTTCAAGAAAATCTTCCACCATCAAGACAGTATTCAAATTAGGATATCTCAATACCTTCTTGTCTTTTTTTTCTATTAATTCTTCTTTTGTAAGTTTTAAACCTTGCATGTTATATCAGTTGATATACAAATAGTATCAACTTATATATAAACCTTTCGCTAGATTTTCCTAAAATGTCAGAAATTTTCCACTAATCTGTGATTAGTGGCGTAAAGCCAAACATCAATTTTGGTTTGGAAAATTTCTGAGCATGCTCAAGAACCACCTGAATCAATAAGGGGAATGACGCTTCGCTTCATTCCACCAATCTCTGATTGGTGGTTCTTGACAATGTAATCAAAATTACTCTTCTACTGAGGTCGCCATTATCTTTCTTGCTCACATCCTTTGCATAGTGTAAAGATGCACTCTAACTCCTGGAATACCCCTTATAGCCCTCAAGTCATTCATTGCCTGCCCACTTCTGCACATGTCAATCAAAGGTGAGAGATATAACTGTCCTGTATACGCTGTTTCTCTCACACAATTTACAATGCCTTGTGCATTATCTTCACCTAAATTATCTCCTAAGATAAAATTGCCTGATATTCTCAACTTCCCATCCCTTCTGTTTATCTCTCCTGCTTTTCTCATGCCTTCTTTAACCTCTTCTGCTGTTTGCGCCTTTCCTAATGCCCCTAAATTGTCATCAGTCACAGCTTCCCAACCGATATTGATGTACACTTTCTCAAAAGGAAGCATTTCAAGCATATCAAATGTACTATGCGGTTGTTCACAAAAGCTCCTATTTGTCGAGAACATGAAAAGATTTGAGCTATCAACATATTTTTCTCCTTGCATGAATGTTTCATATGCTTTTCTTGCTGCATATTCTAACAATTCTCGGCCTGCAGCAATAGCATTGTTATGGCCTAGCAAAACAGAATTATGATTGCTGAGATCATCTCCGTAAAATGCTGCTGATATCATTATCTGCCTATCTATATCCTCTGGGGTTCTTATCAGGGGTTCTGAACCATCTCCAAATGGGCAGAATCTACATCCGTCGCATCCAGTCATCACTGTAATCAGGATTACTTGGTAGCCCATCTTTATGGTATCTGGAGGAAGTACGTTTACATACCCAGAAATGTTATGCAGCATTTCAGCATCTGTCTTAAGCTGCTGCCTGCCTTTGTTTGCGGCCTTGCCTAAGAAATTCCTAAGCCTTTCTTTATCAGCAGCACTCGCTTCTTGACCGGATTCATAACCTACAAAAGGCTTTTTTTCAACAATCTCTTTTATTGATTCTATTAGCATATCAAAAGTTTCTGTTCGCAAAGCATAAGTTCTCTCCAGTCCATCATGGCCTTTAAGCATAGGCAGATCAGTTCTTCCATTGACAGCCCAGGCAGCATCACCTATAATCCCTGAAGGTTGTGGAATGTTTCTAGATCCCCAAACCCTGTCATAATAGATCCAGTCATCAGCAATTGTCCGTTCTATCCAATCCCAACTATAGCCGGGAATCCCATCAATCCTATTTACCCTTCCCTCTAGGTCAAAATTGAACCTGTTCCCATTATATTCTACCATTACTGGTCTGCCGAACCAGTTTGTTATCCCTATCTTACTGAAATTCCTATCTCCCTGTTGGTCAAATATTACTTTCATCTCTGCTACATGCAACTCAGTCATGGCCATAGGAGAATAAGGCTGCTTATTTAAAGGTTTTGAGACGATAGAACTGTTAATAAAGGAAACATAATAAACAACTATAAGTTTTAGAGTGAAGTTTATCTCATACCATGATTGTGATAATCCCTTCTTCGATTATCTAGAACAGGCTGATGAGGTGGTCTTTGATCATAAACTTGGCATCCAGATGTTGCCTGTACTGATAATCCTGCCGGTTTGACATTCAAGTAAGACCAATCAGGAGATACCGAGCCAAAATGCCAATCATCCACTGTAAATGTAGCTCGTTGTTCAATAGCAGCCTGCTCAGAAGGGAGCAGATTATTTTTTGCACTAGCAGTGCCAAAATAAACTTGGCGCAAATTACCATCTAGCACATCCTGGACTATTTGAGGCCAAGCCGCCTCTCCTGGACCAACAACAACAGCATCGATTCCTTGCCTTACTGGTTCGCTAGGGACACATGAGGCGTGTGTTCCTCCCCAAATAACTGGGATCCCATTTTCCTTAAACTTTCTAGATGCCTCATACATAGCAGGTACAATATTGGTTGTAAGAGCTGAAAAACCCACAAGCCTAATTCTAGAATCACCGTAATATTGGGGAACATCTTGGAGTTCACAAACCTTAACGTCAACACTAGAGGGTGTTGCTGCAGCTAACATATAAGGCCCTATTGGATGAAGGCGAGAAAAATATTTCTTAATTCCAAAAGGATCTAGGTAAGGGGAGTTTCTATTTGAGTTGCATACCAACAATGCGATTTCTCGAGTCATGATTATCTACCAATAAGTGATAGCAGAATTTAACCTAGTTTATAAATATTTAGTTAGATCGAGACTGTTACCTTAACGTAAATCATATATTCTAAACCATCTCTGAAATCTCCTTAGTGAGTTGGGGCGCTTAGGAAGCCCCAATGACTAAAACAGGATATTTACCAAGATACAGATCCAATACTCATAATAAGAATTGCTGTAACTCTTAATAAGTACATCACATCAAGAACAGTTGTCCTGCTGATTTACCTCTTTTTTATGGTTAATGTTATCTTTTTTTGTAACCAAAATGGTAACGAGCCTAGGAGGATTCCCACATAAGGGACTGCACCCTTATCAACCTGCGGATTATTAATGCTATTTCGCTTTGCTCAATAGCATGAACGAGCCTAGGAGGATTCGAACCCCCATCAATCGGTTTCTGCCTTAGACCGAAGCCGATTGCACGATCCAGGTTATGCTATAGGCCCTCAATTATGTTTCTAGCCTTATCTTATATTTAAAATTAACTAGAAAAAATAAAGTATAAATGAAATTGATCTACTTTCGTGCCAATGCAATCTCTATTGAAGAAACTCTGACATTTTTTCCTTCTTTATTCTGGAATTCCTCTGAGTCAACCTTTATGTCCTTTATGCCTACTGTTCCTTCAAGAAACCTTTTTGCAGCAACTTCTGAAACGTCTACTGCCCTGGAGATAAATTTTCCTCTTGCCTTAACAACTATCTCATTTGCGTTCTTTGTCGTGAACTGCATTACAACTGCCGTAACATAGTTCATGAATGGCTTTCCGCCAATATAGATATTGTTGTCATCTCCCATGTTTAACCACCTTTGTTGTTTTTACTGCTGTAGCCAAACTAAAGGCTTTAATCCTCTTCCTTGTGCTTCATCAATCTGGTAGCATAACCTGCAATGGTAT
The DNA here is from genome assembly GCA_964550945.1 of uncultured Methanosarcinales archaeon. Taxonomy (GTDB): domain Archaea; phylum Nanobdellota; class Nanobdellia; order Woesearchaeales; family CAZKBD01; genus CAZKBD01. The sequence continues at coordinate 1,154 of CAZKBD010000120.1, read as the reverse complement.
TCCTCAATTTCTTGCTTGAGATATTCACAAATTTAGTTACTGCTGCTTTGTTCTTGTCAAAAGTTGTGCTAAACTCGTTCCTGTGGTCTCTAACTAATCCAATTGTGACCCTTTTGATAAGCTTAGTTTTTATACGTCCCATTGCTGGAAGAATAGCTATTTTGTTTATAAAGCTTTCGTAACTAGAAAAAATTGTAGTATCCTGAAATTATTTGACCTCGATGATTTTGTTGGTTGTTTCATCTTTATTAAGCCTCCGCTTTCATCTTGCGTATGAAAGCTAATTGGGGAGTTTCCAACTCCTCAAATTTTAAGCTTCTGTGCGGTCTTATGTTGTTGTACCAGTTAAGAAAATCTTCTTTTGTTTGGAATGCGTGCCTATGATTGTCGTATAAATCAAACCACTTCTCGATTTTGCCGTTGCTTTGGGGGTGTTTTATCCTGCACAATATTTGTTTGATTCCATTGGCTTCAAGAAAAGCCTTAAACTTTGAGTCGCCTTCCACATTGCATATAAACTGTGCGCCATGGTCGGAAATACATTGCTTGATCTTGCCATATTCCAAAGCAAATATCATACCTTGAATGGAATAATCTGTCGTCGCAGAGTTTGTCTCAAGCAGTGCAAGCATTTTCCTACTAGCATCATCTATTACGGCAAAGACATAGATTTTACCATCATAATGCCAGTCGATATGTACTGCCGTTAAGCTGTGCCTTCGTTCATAACGTATCCATATTTTTTTACGAATGTCAGTTTTATCTTTCTTTTTTGCATAGCCTAGCATTAAGAGAAGTTTATGTATTTTATTGTGAGGGATATGCTTATCAGAATCACGCTTTATCAGGCGTTCTAGTGTATCGGCTGATACCCTATACTTCTCATAGGATTCTTTCACAAGCTGAACTTCCCAATCTTCAACAACTTTTACAGGTCTGCCTGTTGCTTTGCCTATTTCTGGGAGCAGACCAGTTTCATTGTAAATCTTCCAAACTTGATATACTCGTTGTTTGGATATGCCCGCAATCTTGCGGGCTTGATATTTAGACTTACCGTCGTTAAGAACACGTATAGTCTCCAAAAGTTTAGGCTCGCTGTATGAAAGAAACCTTCTTGGCTTTAGCCAAGAGTTGAATTTCATCGCATAAGCAGC
>CAZKBD010000119.1:4319-4648 GCA_964550945.1 uncultured Methanosarcinales archaeon | reverse complement strand
CTGTGTAGAATGCCTTATTTTTTGGCAATTTTCCTAAGTCATTGGTTATCAGCTTCTGGATTAGATTAAATGCGTCTTTGCCGGTTATTTCTATCTCTCCTATATGGCAGATATCAAACAAGCCGGCTTTTGTTCTTGTTGCAATATGCTCTTCAATAACATTTGTATAAAACACAGGCATGAGCCAGCCGCCAAACTCTACTATCCTCGCACCTAACTTGATGTGCTCTTCGTATAAAGGAGTTTTGTTCATACTGGAAGATTTATGGTTGAGGTTTATTTAAAAATATTATTGTGATAAAAGTACTAAATCAAAAAAGATTATAAAT
>CAZKBD010000119.1:0-4309 GCA_964550945.1 uncultured Methanosarcinales archaeon | reverse complement strand
AACAATATTGGAGATTAAGTCAAGTTGTATTTGTTGTTCTTATTCTCGGCAACAACAATAATGGCTTCGGACGCTTCGCTACTCGGCACCCCTTAAGGGACATCCCCTGCCTCGTCCTCGCCATTGTTGTTGCCTCGAATTTAACAGCTTAAACTTTTCCCACTTAAGTTAACAATGCGCAACAGTGGTAAACATTTTAAATACATATAGGTTATTAACAAAAAATGATTGAAATTATAATAATGGAGCCTTCGATTAGTGGGAATGTTGGCGCTATAGCCAGGATTACAAAGAATTTTGGCTTTGATAGCTTGATTTTGATAAACCCTAAATGTGATTATCTAAGCCAGGAATCCAGGAATAGGGCAAAGCATGCTAATGATCTGTTGAGGAAGATTAAAGTAGAAAAGAAATCTTATTTAAATGGGTTTGATTATTTGATTGGGACCACTTCTGTCCTAGGAACTGATTATAACATCCCAAGAAGCCCTATAAGCCCTGAGCAGCTTGCTGATAAGCTGGCTGGGATTAAGAAAGCTAAAGTTGGATTATTATTTGGAAGGGAAGGCTCTGGATTGACAAACAAGGAGATACAAAAATGCGATTTTATTGTTACAATACCAACTCCAAAAGAATATCCTGTTTTGAACATAAGCCATTCATTGTCAATAATTCTATATGAGATATTTAAAAGATTGAATAAAGAAACAACTACCAGCCATATAATCCCTGCTTCTAAAAAGGAAAAAGAAATCATATTGAGGTTAGTAGATGAAGTTCTGAATGGATTGGAGTTTGCCACAAAGGAGAAAAAGGAAACTCAGAGAACAATCTGGAAAAGAATGATTGGAAAAGCGTTCCTGACAAGAAGAGAGGCTTTTGCTTTACTTGGGTTCTTGAGGAAGATAAAAAGGTGAGTTAAATGGCAGTTAGCCAAAATATTATTCAGAACATTATTAGATTTCTTATTGAGCTCAGACCAAATTGATTCATTCAAAACAGAAACATTTATATATCTACCAAAAAATAGGTATTGAATAACCAAAAAATAGGTAAAATGTTAACAAAAGAGCAACTAAACATACTTTCTGTACTGAAAAAGGATTTGTTTGCTAATTTAACTTTCAAGCAGATTAAAACATTAAGCAAACAAAAATCAAACAATATCGTCCAGATTGCATTAAAGGAATTTCAAAATGAGGATATAGTAAAAACAAAGAATGTGGGAGATGTAACAACCTACCAACTAGATTTAGACAACAATTTGACTATATCTTATCTCAACCTGATAAATGAGTTAGAACTAAAAAAAAGAAAGATTCCTAAAGAACTGCTTAGCGAAATTCAAAAAAGAATATTCAAGCAAACCAAGTTTTTTATTCTGATTGTGTTTGGCAGCTATGCTAAAAATAAAGCAACGGCTAAATCTGATTTGGATGTGGCAATTATCGTTGATTCAGAGCAAACAAAAAAAGATATAGCGCCTTACATAGAAACTATCAAGAGGAGAGAGATATTGAAACTAGATTATCATGCCTTTACCATATATGAGCTTTTAGAGATGTTAAAATCTGAGTTCGAAAATATAGGAAAACAAATATATAAAAATAACTTGGTGTACTATGGTTTTATTGAGTATATTCATCTTATCAAAGGCAGGCAATATGAATGACGAAGCAAGATTATATATCCAAAGGGCAGAAAATGAGCTTGTAGCAGCTCAAATGCTCTTTGATATTTCAAGCAACCCTGTTCTTCAGAAAGAACAATTTAAACTAGAAAAAGAGTTTACTTTTTATAGCACAGTAATTAGCCATTCTTACTATTCCATATTCTATTCTGCAAAAGCAATATTAATTAACGAAGGAATTAAAACCGAAGCCCCAGAAGTGCACAAGAAAACAATAGAGGCTTTTGAAGCTTATCTTGTAAAAACTGGAAAAATTGATGTCGAATTGCTGAAAATTTATAAAAAAATATTGATAAAAGCTGATGAGCTGCTAGGCATTTTTACCAAAGAAAAAAGCAAAAGAGGGGAATTTACTTACCAAAAACTGCCACAAGCAAATCGAGACCCAGCAAAAGAGTCTCTTGATAATGCATCAATCTTCTTTAAGAATATCAACAAAATATTAAATCAATAGAGCCTTGCAAAATTGGTTTTTCATGTCTTAAATCGCCTTATGGTTTATCTAATACCTTCTTCACCTGCAAATTTCCAGTTGGCTTTGCATTTTCTCCTAAGCCATAATATATCTTTTCTGCTTCACTGCCCCAGCTATAATCTCCCTGGGATTTCTGGATCCTGCTGATTTTTATCTCTCCTAAATCAAGGCCCTTCTTGAGATGATAGTAGATAGAGCGCATGGTTACTTTAGGGAATATGGTTATGTAGTTTCTATAGAGATCGTATCCATAAGCTTCTTTTAAGAAGAATAGCATATCAATTATGTTCTGCCTTATTGGGCTTTGTGGTTTTCTTCCGCGAGGCATTAGCTTTGGTTAATTACAATTGTTTAAATAGCTATCGGTAATTGTAGAGTGCACTTTCTAAGGTAACGGTTTTCTTAGCAGCAAAACCCAACAACAATAATGGCTTCGGACGCTTCGCTACTCGGCACTCCGAAGGAGCCTACCCCCGCCTCGTCCTCGCCATTGTTGTTGGGTTTGTTAGTTGGAAACGTGACATAAATCTACCGATAGTTTTTTATAATACAGATGAATATATTTGCCGTATATCATGTTAAACAAAAAAGCCGCTTCATTTGGAACAATTGTAGCTGTTTTTGGCTCTATCTTAATAGCGTTAGGAGTTATCTGGCTTGTTGCGCAAAACTGGCATCAGTTGAATTCAACAATCAAGATCATCATACTGCTGTCAGCTACTTGCGGAGCTTATATTGCAAGCCATTTCTTAAAATTAAAAAAATATCATGGATTAGGAAATGCCTTGATTGTGCTAGGAGCGCTTCTGTATACAGCAAGCATTTTTTTGATTGCGCAGATATTCAATACCAGCACAACATTACAAGGCATAGCGTGGCTGTTTTTCCTATGCTGGATAGGGGTTTTTCTCACATCCTATATTTTCACTTCGCCTTTTAGCATCATAATCGCTTTGATAGAGTTTATTATATGGATGATAATACAATTTCTGGCGATATTTGAGTCAAACCACAGCGAGCCTTATCTAGGCATTCTTGCGTTGAGCTTTCTTATATCAGGAGTATTGTTTTATGGGCTATACTTAATACATTCAGCAAAGAAGCACGAATTCACCAATGTTTATCGGTGGTGGACCATATTCTATCTTTTATTCTTTGTTTATCTCATTACGTTCCAATCATCTTTACCTGCTCTATGGTCAAATGCAAGTTATCTAGCTCTGTTAATGATATTCTTGATAGTATTATTGTTTGTTGCAGTAATTATCTTGATCATAGGGATAATCAAAGCTTTAGAGCAAAAGGCAGTAGCTAAAAAGGAGTTATATTGGTTCACTACAATCATATTTTTATTGGCTGTATTGATCGGCTCTACTGGTTTTGTTGCTGATAGCATGGGTGTTTGTTTTGAAAAAAGCTGCTATGACATCAGAACTAAGGACTTATGCAATAAAGCGCCTGAGGACATGAAATGTGTTTGGAAAGACAATAATTGCATGATAAAAAATTGCTATATCTATAATGACCAAAATTCTTGCGAAAATTCCTCAGTAAAGTGCGAATGGGGCCCATCTCCTGAAGAATTAAAAAATATTAAGGATTCAACTGCAAAGCCGATTGGAGGCTGCAGAGAAATAACATGCTATGATCATAAAGATAAATCTAGCTGCATTAGGTTGAACTGCACATGGATTGATGGCGTATGCAATGAAAAGGCATGCTATAATTTTAGGGATGAACAGTCATGTATAGGATCTAAAGAGCTGGATTGCAAATGGATAAGAAATTTTTGCGATGTTAAAAGTCCGTGTGGTGAGTTTAACAATAATTATGATGCATGCTCAACACAAGATAAATGCAAATGGCAGGCAACCTATGTCGGATATTATGGGCAAAAAAATAAAGTGCCATTAAGCTTGTGGGCAGTATGGATATTTGCCAATCTTATATTTCTTTTGCTTATATTAATCATCATTGGATATGGCACATGGAAAAAGAATACTGCACTCATTAACTTGGGGATAATATTCTTCTCTTTGGATGTTATAACCAGGTATATAGGATTTATTATGGACTTTTGGGGGTATACCAGCTTAAGCTTGTTCTTTATTATAGGCGGGATAATCTTGATTTTCGGCGGCTTA
>CAZKBD010000118.1:0-4722 GCA_964550945.1 uncultured Methanosarcinales archaeon | reverse complement strand
CTTTCAAAAATTAAAAAAGGAATGGTTGAGATGATTTGTTATAACAACATTTATAAATAATATTCTAATTCTGATGCTCTATGAAACGTACGCATACATGTGGGGAATTGGCTAAGAAAGACGTCACTAAAAAAGTAATCCTGAATGGATGGATCAATTCAAGAAGAGACCACGGCGGGGGTATATTTATTGACCTAAGGGATCGCTATGGCCTGACTCAAATAGTGTTTAATCCTGAATTTAACAAAACCTCTCATAAAGAAGCTGAGCATTTAAGGAGAGAGGATGTTCTGCATATTGAAGGGGTTGTTCAAGCAAGAGGAAAAGGGCTCGAAAATCCAAAGCTAAAAACAGGAGAAATTGAGGTCTTTGCAGAAAAATTGATAATCCTAAATAAAGCAGAAACCCCTCCAATTGAAATTGACGAGAGAGTTGAAATAAACGAGGATATGCGTTTAAAGTATCGTTATCTAGATTTAAGAAAGCCAACAATGCAGCATAACTTGATGGTAAGGCATAAATCTGCCCAGTCTGCAAGAGAATTCTTCAACAGCGAAGGCTTTTTAGAAGTTGAAACGCCAATGCTTGCAAAATCAACGCCAGAAGGCGCCAGAGATTACCTAGTTCCTTCTAGAGTTAATCCAGGGAAATTTTACGCATTGCCTCAAAGCCCTCAGTTATTTAAGCAGCTTTTAATGGTCTCAGGTTGTGACAGGTATTATCAGATAGTAAAATGCTTCAGGGATGAAGATTTAAGGGCTGATAGGCAGCCAGAATTCACCCAGATAGATGTTGAGATGAGCTTTATTGATGAAGAAGACATATATGAAATCATGGAAAGATTGATGAAAAAAATCTGGAAAGATATTCTTGATATTACCATCAAAACACCCTTCCCAAGGATAAGCTATGATGAAGCAATGAGCAGATATGGGAGCGATAAGCCGGATATAAGGTTTGGCCTTGAGCTGATTGATGTTTCTCATATAGTAAACGGCTCTGATTTTAAGGTATTTACAGACACAATCACAGCAGGCGGCATTATCAAATGCATTAATGCTCCAGGATGTGCGAATTTTTCAAGAAAAGATGTTGATGAGCTGATAAGCCTAAGCCAGGTATATGGGGCAAAAGGCCTTGCATGGGCAAAACTGGTAAATGGAAAGCTGGAAAGCTCAATTGTAAAATATTTTAACGAAAAAATCCAGAAAGAGATAATTAAAGCTACAAATGCAAAAGATAACGATCTTTTATTGTTTGTGGGAGACCATAAGCATTTTGTTGCAAACACAAGTTTAGGCAACATCAGGTTATTCTTAGCTAAAAGACTGAACCTTATCGACAAAAAAAATTACACCTTTCTCTGGGTGACTGACTTCCCTCTTTTTGAGTTTGATGAAGAGCAGCAAAGGCATATGGCAATACATCATCCATTCACATCTCCAAAAGATAAGGACATTCCTTTGCTGGATACAGCACCATTAAAGGTTAAAGCAAAGGCATATGATATGGTTCTAAATGGTGTAGAGCTTGGTGGTGGGTCTATAAGGATACATAGGAGAGATGTGCAATCTAAGGTATTCGACTTATTAGGCATATCAAAAGAAGAGGCAGATATAAAATTCGGCTTTTTGTTGGAAGCTTTCAAGTATGGCGCTCCTCCTCACGGCGGCATTGCATTTGGATTTGACCGCTTAACCGCTATCCTTACAAATAATGAATCAATTAGGGAGGTAATAGCATTCCCAAAAACAAAGGATGTAGAGTCATTGATGGATGGCTCGCCTTCAGAAGTAGATGATTTGCAGCTGAAAGAGCTCCACATTAAGCTTGATGTTATAAAAGTTCCAGAAAAAAATATAATCTTTGAAAAAATCAAAGACTCATTAAATAAAGAAAAAATTGAGTACGAAACAATGGAGCACAAAGCAGTCTATACCTCAGAGCAGGCTGCAGAAGTTAGAGGCACTGAATTAAAGCAGGGCTGCAAAGCAATGATCTGCAAGACAGAAAAAGGCTTTTTCCAGGGCGTGGTTTCTGGATCAAAAGAGATAGACCTTGATAAATTCAAAAACACCCTTAATCTAAAAAGCATAAAGCTGGCAACAGCTGAAGAAGTCAAGAAAATATCTGGCCTTAGCATAGGATCAGTTCCTCCATTTGGCAATCTCTTTAATGTTCCTGTTTGGATAGATAGATCTGTAACAGAAAATGAGACCATAGCATTTAACGCAGGCACACATACAAATTCAATAAAGATGAAGAGTTCTGATCTGGTTAAAGTCACAGGAGCGAAGATTGGTGATTTTTCTAAATGATCATAACTTTTGTAACCTCAAACAAAAACAAGCTAAAAGAATTCAAGGCTATTCTGGGAGATAAAATAAAGATAAGCCATATCGAAATGGCTTATCCTGAGCTTAGAAGCGATGATCCAGAAGAAATAGCAAAATTAGCAGCAAGACAGCTTGCAGATATACTAAAAAAGCCGGTTGTTGTAGAAGATTCTGGATTATTCATTAAATATCTGAACGATTTTCCTGGAACATGCTCTGCTTACATTCACAAAAGGATTGGCTTAGCAGGCATATTAAATCTGATGAAAGGCGTAAAAGACAGGACTTGCTTCTATAAGTCAGCTGTAGCTTATTGTGAGCCAAAAAAAGAGCCTATTTCATTTTTAGGAATAGAAGAAGGAAAAATCGCAGAAAAAATTAGAGGCAATTTTGGCTTTGGCCACGATCCAATATTTATTCCAAAAGGAAAAAAACAAACTTATGGTGAAATTAAAGAAGCAGAAAAAGTAAAAAAATTCAGAAGGATGGCCGTTGAGAAATTAAAAGAGTATTTGGAGAAATAAGCTGGATTATAACATTTATTCTAAAAGGGGGTCTCCTTATTTCATTCTTGAATTTTTAGACTTCGATCAAGATTGAAGTTAGCGATAAGTATTTATATGTCTCACTCTTAATCTTTCATCATGAGAAAAATTATTTCCATTTCAATTACCTTGATATTAATGATATGTATTTCTTTTGTATCAGCTCGTACACAGCCACCACGAATACCAATAAATGACTCTTCTCCATTTTTTGAATTAATAAAAAATTATCCAGATTTTGAAGAATATTCCGATTTTTCCATTGATGAATCATATTTTTATAGGCAAATGAATTCAGGAAGAACTGAATCAAAAGAAGTATTTTCAGATTTGAGAATGTCATCAGAAAAAATTTCAAATTTTGACATAAACTATTCAATAGGTATTCACATAGTCATCAATGAATATAATCAAGTTCATATTTATCCCCCATTAACACAACAACAAATTCATTCTGCAATTAATCAATTCGAGGCTAAAAAACAAATTTCCCAATTTGTTTCTATGTTGAGATATAATGATACCCATGCAGTATTATCTGGCAATTCAACTGTCAGATTAAATTCAGGAGACTATTTTATAGAATATAATATTCAAGAAGATGAGTTTACGAGATATCGCTTACCAATTTCAATGTCAGACCAATTTCCATTATTGAATTCTTATAAAGAAAGAGTGCAAGAGTCGGGATGTTCAATTGTTGAGGGCAATGGTATTGCCGTTATTAAGAATGAATATTGGAATACAATAACAATTACTTCAGAAGTTGGAGGAAATTGTCAAAGAAGTAGTACATATGTGGGTGGAAACACTTTTGAAATGGAAATGCCTATAAAAACTGATTTCTGGTCAAGATTTAAGGTGTGGTTAAAAGGAATTTTTAAGTAAAATTCTAAATTGGTAAATGTGTGCTATACCATCTCTTTTTTGCTACAATAAAAGTGAAGATTATTTATTTTTTTAAAATGACTGGTAAAATTAAAATAATTGCAAATAATCAATAAACATAATCCACTATGAAAAATGGTTTTTGCTTCAGATTCCAGGAGCCAAATAGGACATATGCTAATGATAAAATATCAATAAAACGAAATTGAATAATAAATGAAAATTAATAATAAAACGGCGTATACTCTCAATGTCGCAATTTTGGAGATGTTATAGAACAAACAAGAATGTAGAACTGCATTTTTTTGAAAAAAAAGATATGAAAAACAAAGACCAGCTTATAAAAGAGATTCTGCGTAATAATATCAACTTATTCTATCTCAAATTTAGCTAATCAGTCAATCTAGGCTCTTCATACTCTATCTTAGCTGGCTTGCCTAACTGCAATAACTGCATTATCCTTGCTTGTCCTGATTTGCCGATCTTTACTTCAACAGTTAGATTAGCCTGTGAAATGTAAGCATCTCTCTCAAAAAAATACTGCTCAATGCCGTATTCTACTCTTAGATTCTCGCCATTATTCTCTCTAACAATGCCCTTGATGAAGTTCTGCTCTTTTGGTTTGCTTAATGAGGTGCTTTCATACCTGGAAATCTTATCTTTATCTTCCTTTAAAATGACATAAACAGCATCTCCTTGCTCTGCAGTCTTAATTGCAGGAATCCAGCTGATCTCATAATTGATGCTCATGTATTGGCCCCTAAACACATCAAATGGGTCTACGGGCCTTGTGTCAAGTACAGCTGTTCTTGAACTAGCAAGAGGCATTGCTAAAGATAATATCAATCCCCCAGTAATTAGAAGAATCACACTTAATCCAATTGCTAATTTATGGATCTCTTTCATTTTGTCTTCTGGATAAGCTTTCTCCTCCATTTCTCAATAAATAAGCC
>CAZKBD010000117.1:0-4724 GCA_964550945.1 uncultured Methanosarcinales archaeon | reverse complement strand
GAAGAAGCTGGGTGAATTTTAAATTAAAACTAACGCGAAATCAAGCTAAACCACCAAAATATTTATATATTAGTTATACTTATCTAGTATAATTAGTTATACTTAAAAGGTGATACTATGACAATGGCCGAAGTCAAGGTTAAGCAGTGGGGCAATTCTATTGGCGTGATCCTGCCCAAGGAGATTGCGCAACATGAAGGCATAATCAAGGGAGACACTATCAAGATTGATATTGTAAAACAAAAAAGAGTTGATGGTTTTGGATTGTTTAAGGGAGCTAAATACAAGGAAGAGCCTATAGAGCATGAGGAATTCTGGAAATGATCTATATCATAGATACTTATGCGTGGATTGAATATCTGAACGGCAGCAGCAAGGGCAAAATATTAAGGAAACTCTTTGAATCCGCAGAGGATAAATTTATCACGATGGAATGCTGCCTATCGGAACTAGCAGGATACTCCTTGAAGACAAACCAGGATTTTGAGAGTATGCTTGAGATTGTGAAAATTAACTCAATAATTTTGCCTGTTTTGGCTAAAAATTGGCTAGAAGCAGCAAGAATTAAAGATGAATTAAGGAAAAATAGGCCGCATTTTGGATTGATAGATGCAATATTAGTTTCTAAACAAAAAGAATTAAAATGCAAACTAATAAGCGGAGATGATCATTTTAAAAATCTGAAAGATGTTGTTTATATTGGGGATTGATTTTACTAATGGCATACATAAGAAAGTTTTAAAAATACAGAATTAAAAGCTGATTAATATGACAAGGATAAACAAAATAGTGATGCACGGCTTTAAGTCTTTTGCAAAGCACACAGAGCTGAATTTCAGCAACCAGTTCAATTGCGTGTTAGGGCCCAATGGCTCTGGAAAATCAAATGTGATGGATGCGCTTTGCTTTGTGTTGGGCAAGAGCTCTGCTAAGTCCATGAGAGCTGAAAAATCTTCTAATCTGATCTATAACGGAGGCAAATCAAAGAAATCAGCAAAACATGGAGAAGTTTCTATATACTTCAGCAACGAAACAAACAGATTTCCAACTGAAGAAAAAGAGGTTAAGATAACAAGAATAGTGAGGCAGAATGGGCAAAGCATTTACAGGATAAATGACAAGCTCAGGACAAGGCAGCAGATTAAGGATTTGTTGTCAATAGCAAAGATCGATCCAGACGGCTATAACGTAATCCTGCAGGGCGATATTGTAAGGTTTGTTGAGATGCATCCTGAGGAAAGAAGATCATTGATTGAGGAGATATCAGGGATATCCGTCTATGAGGAAAAAAAGCAGAAAGCATTGAGCGAGCTTGATAAGGTTGACAGCAAACTGAAGGAAGCAGAGATAGTATTAGCTGAAAGGGGCACATACCTTAAAGAGCTGAAAAAAGACAGGGATCAAGCGATGAAGTTTAAAGGGATGAGCGACAGAATAAATGAAAGCAAAGCATCATTATTGAAGATAAATATGGGCAAAAAGGATGCTGAAAGAGAGGATATGCAGAAAAAATGGGATGAGGCTAAGGCGGAATTAGAGAAAGTTAATGATAAGGTGAACAAATTAAAAGAGGAAAGCATCAATAAAAGAAAAGAGATTGAGGCAATTTCCAGCCAAATTGAAGAGAGAGGGGAGGTTGAGCAAGTAAAGCTTAACAGGGAAGTGGAATCGATTAAGATAGACATTACAAAAGATAATTCAAGGATTGACACGTGCAAAAGCGAGATAACCAAAATTAAAAAAAGAAAAGAGGATATAACCAATAACATAAATGATATAGAAAACAAGATAAAAGAGCTGCTTGAAGAGAAAAAGGCACTAGAAAAACAAAAAAATGACAAGCTAAAAGAAAAATCAGAGCTGGACAGCAAGATAAAAAAGTTCAAGGAAAAAAATAAGCTTGATAATGCAGTTGATATAGAAAAAAGGATTGAGGATATTGATAAAAGATCTGAGGATTTCCAGAAAGCGCTGCATGAACTAGGGGAAAAGCACCACGAATTACTGAGGAAAAAGGATTTTGTGGAGCATCAGCTTAACACCCTAGATGATAAGATAAACAAAGTGAGCCAGGTTGAGAAAGAATACCAGGGCCAGATAGAGGAGCTTAAGAAAAAAAGAGAGCAGTTCAAGGAATCGACATTAGAGCTGAACAAGAGGCTTAATGAGGATTCATCTTTGGCTGCGCAAATAGGAAATGCAAAGGACAAACTGACTAATGCAGCAAACGAATTGGCCAAGTTAGAGGCACGTGAGCTTACTATAAACGAAACCAAGCTGTTTGATATTGCTGTTAAAAAGATATTAGAAAAAAAAGGCAATGGCATATATGGCACTGTTGCAGAGCTGGGGGATGTACAAGCCAAATACAGCCTTGCTTTAGAGGTTGCAGCAGGCCCTAGGCTGAAAAGCATAGTTGTAGATGATGATAAAATAGCAGCAGAGTGCATCAAATACCTTAAAGATAAAAAATTTGGAACAGCAACATTTTTGCCATTGAACAAACTGAGAGCTGAGGACATCAAAAAAGAGATTGCCAAGTTAGCTGGCTCTAAAGGCTGCCACGGATTTGCTTTAGACCTTGTTGATTATGACAAAAAATTCAAGAAAGTGTTTGAGTATGTTTTCTCCAATACATTGGTTGTAGATGATATAGATGTTGCAAGGCGATTAGGAGTAGGCAATGCAAGAATGGCAACATTAGATGGAGATCTGACTGAGCTAAGCGGCGTTATGAGAGGCGGCTTCAGAAAAAAAGCAGCCATGGGATTTAATGAAAAAGAAGTGAAGAAAGAGATTGTAGAGCATGAAACTGTTGTTGACGATCTGGAAAAGGCTATAGGGGTTTTCCAAAAAAGAAGAGAGGATAATGAAAAGATAATCACTGAATTGAGGGAGAAGAAAGCGTCTCTTGAGGGAGAGATAATAAAGACTGAGAAAAGCCTGCATTTGGAACCCAGCGATATGGATGTCACAAAAAAGGAAAAAACAGACTTGATAGAAGACATGAAGGCTGTTGATAAAGAGATAGCTGTTATCCAGGAAAAAAATTCTGAAAAAACTAAAGAACTAACTTCAATTAAGATTGAAAAACAGAAATTAAGGGCGCAATTGTCTGATTTGAGGGATCCTGCATTAGTTGCTGAGCTTTCAACATTTGAGGAGATGCTAAGGCAGGCTAATGAGGTTGTTATAAAGCTTGATTCTGACATCAGGAATCTGGATCTGCAGATAAACAGCATATATTCTGTTGAAAAAGGGAAAGCAAATGAGATATCGAAACAGCTTGATAAGGATGAGATAGAGTTCGGCAGCGAATTAAAGTCAGTTAATGAAAATGTTAAGGAAAAAGAAAAAAATCTCAAGGAAAAAGAGGCTAAAGCCCAGGAGTTTTATGCTAAGTTTAAGGCGCTGTTTAACCAAAGGAACAAATTAGATTCTGAAATCCAGAAGAATGAAATGTTGATCAATAGCAAGGTAGATGAGAGCAGGAAGGTAGAGATAAGGTCTAATACATTATCATTGAAAAATGCCCAGCTAGCAGCAGAGTTAGCTGGCTTGAACCAGGAGTTTACCCAGTATGAAGGAGTTAACCTTGACATTAGCAGGAGCGAAGACGAGCTGAAATCAGACATATCTAAATTTGAGAAACTGAAATCTGAGATCGGCTCTGTCAATATGAGGGCGCTGGAGATTTATGAAGAGGTCGAGAAGGAGTTTAATGGATTATTGGAGAAGAAAGACAAGCTTGCCAAGGAAAAAGATGATGTTGTGACAATGATGCAGGAAATTGAGGGCAAGAAGAAGGACCTGTTCATGAACACGTTTAATGTTATAACTGATCATTTCAAGGAAAGCTTTTCAAAGATTTCAACTAAAGGGGATGCTTATCTGGAGCTAGAGAACCCTGAGAATCCGTTTGAAGCAGGAGTCAACATTAAGGTTAAGATATCCAGCAACAAGTACATGGATATAAGAAGCTTGTCTGGTGGAGAAAAGACAATGACTGCTCTTGCTTTCATATTTGCGATTCAGGAGCATGAGCCAGCCAGCTTTTATGTTCTTGATGAAGTTGATGCTGCTCTTGACAAGCATAATTCTGAGAAGTTCGCAAAATTAATAGCTAAATATGCAGAAAAAGCCCAGTATTTAATAATAAGCCATAATGATGCTGTAATTTCTGAAGCTAACACATTGTATGGTGTTGCGATGGATGAGCATGGAATGAGCAAGGTTGTTAGCTTGAAGATTTAGCTATTAAACTGGAGGCTATTTTCTACGTTTCTTTTTTTTTGATTTGACCCATATACCTAAGCTAAATCCCGCTATTAAGCACAATACTGCAATTATGACTGGGCCATTGATTTTGAAAACATTCTCTTTTTTATTTTTTAATGCAGGTCCAATAATTTCTGATATTAGGTCACCTGTGATCAAATGTGATGGTGATATTGCTTTTTGTTGTATACTTTCATTACCTTGCTCCTCTCCATTATACCTGCATTTGGTTTGGAATTTGATTAATGGACTATTACTGCAAGGTTTTAATGTGATGGTGGTTTTTTCTACAATAAGCCCTTTGTCCATCGGTACAACAAGGTAATAAGTGTCATTTTCGTAGTCTTTTACGGTTCTACCAAGATTTTCAGCATTAAAATTAGTAATAGAAAATTTCTTAAAGTCATCCTCTAATCCTTCCAGCTCAAATAAGGCATCTTTATCAG
>CAZKBD010000116.1:0-4739 GCA_964550945.1 uncultured Methanosarcinales archaeon | reverse complement strand
AGTTCATTCCACTGAGTGACAGCGATACTTCAAGAACAAGGATTATGGACGTTTTGAGAAAGCATTTAAATAGTAGTTTTATTATTTCTATATAAAAGAGGTATTAAATTGAAAAGAGCAGTGTTACCTAAATTATGGGCATGGATATTTTTATTATTGCTGGCTTTATTGGATAGTTTTTTAGATATGTTCTTTGCAGCGAATTCTGGACTTAAAAGTTTTTTCTGGCAACCAATTGCCGAGTTTACTGGAATAAAGTATGCTCCCCTAATGGTTCCATTTCTTCTGATAATATTTTTTATATTAGTCAAATTATGTGCATTTCTAGAGAAAAAAATCGAGAATGTTAATAAAGCTGAGGAGTTAGTTTTAACTACTTTAGTTGTTGCTTATGGATTATTCAATCTATGGTTGATATTGGTTTATCTTTTTAAGTTTTCTTTATTTAGGAATCCCATTCACTTGATTCCTGCGCTTGTTGTGGTAGCTATGGCTTATGCTTGGTGGGCTGAGCGTATTTTAAAAAAAGAAAAGGACAATAAAAAATGAAAAAAGCAGCTATTATATTATTAATGTTGATTCTTATTATTGGTTGTACTAAACAGATTGATAAAACTGACAATATAAACGAAGTTCCTAAAGAGATTATACCATTCCAAGAGCAAAAAACTATTGAGGCAGAACCAACAGTCGCGGAAGAAGCTGCCTCTTCTGAAAATGTATCAATAGCTCCTGCAAAGATTATAGAAGAAATCAATACTCCTTCTGAAATAATCTGTCAGAAAATACCGCTGGCAAAACATCTAAGTTCGATTGATAAGTATTATTGCATGGCTGTAGTAAATCATAATCCTGAGATTTGTCAGCAAATTAAAGTTGATTCAGGCGACGAAGAAGATGAAGCTAATAAAAATATCTGTTTTGCGGTAGCAAGTGAAGATTCTTCATATTGCAAAAAAATGACTGACCCCTTATCTAAACATGTTTGCTATTACCAAACCGCAGTTATCAGTGAGAATATCGATATTTGTGATGAAATTGATTATGATCAAAATGAAAAATTGCAATGCTATTTTACTTTTGTTAGTAATTTATACTGGTGGGATAGGTCTGATGAGATTACAACCGAATACTGCAATAAGTTTCCTGCAAGTCAGCCGGATAGAAATACTTGTTTAGCATTTAAAGAGAGGGATGTTTCCCGATGTAATAATAATGTGAACTGCTTAACTTTCTTTGAACAGCCGATGTCTTTTTGCAGCGGTAAAGGAGGCAATTTAGATGATTGTGTAAGAGATAGGGCTATGAGCAGTAAAGATGTTTCTATTTGTGAACAGCTTTCAGGAGAAAAAAGAGACGATTGCTTGGGTGATTTTTGTACTCATATAAATCTAGATATGGCTATTTGTGATAAGATTGTAGATGTCATGGAAAAACAATCTCGTTATGTTGAGATTGCAATTAATCTTGGCAATGTTGTGAGGAAAGGCATAAAATGAAAAAAATAATATTAAGTTTGGTACTGTTATTTTCATTATTTTTAATCCTCGCTTGCCAGCCCCAAGGTGAAAGAGAATTGGTTAGAGATTCTTCTGAAAGACCAGATGGACCGCCAGGTGGTTTTCAATGTTCGCTTCAGCCCGGAGAATGGCATCCTCAGCAGGGGGAATGTCCCGGAACAACTCCGGAAATGAATTCAAAGTGTGAAGAGTTCTGTGTTAAACATCCCGATTGCTGTAATAAAGAGCAGGAAAGAGGAGATTCAGGCGGAAGAAACCATTTTGCTCTGCCTGAAGCTAAAGATATTGTGGGATTGACTAGAAATTATCCTTCTATCATTAAAGCCATCAATGAAGGTCCAGCTATCTATGGACAAGGACAATATAAAATAATTTCCGATGAAACTTTAAATCTTATGAAAGAAACTGGTTTTAATACTATTCAATTATTGACGATTAATGACTGCACGGGAGAAAAGTGTGTCATGGACGAAAGTTCTAAATCCGTGTTATTAAATGATATCGTCAAAGCCAAACAAAAAGGTTTAGCGGTATGGGTAGCTACGGAATTAGTTAATGCCCCTCCGGGAAGTGATATCAAGCTTCCTGAATATCAAAAATTTAAAAGCATTTATCTTGATTTTTTAGGAGAGTTTGGAGAATTGATGGAAGAGTATCAAGTCGAATACGTAACTGTAAACAATGAGCCGGACTTATTCCTGCAGGAGCAGACCCAATGGGGCAGTGAAAAACAGATTAGCCAATATGTAGCGGAAATTATGCCCCTTGCCAATTCTGCGGTCAAAGAAAAATTTACTGGTAACGTTATCAATAAGATTACCCAGCCTAAAAAAAGAACGGCGGAAGTTTTAGCAGCTTCTTTCAAGAGCGTTGATATTGCTGGGATAGATGTTGGCCCGCCAATGTCGGCTCAACTTTCTTATGAAAATTATGCTAAAGAGTTTGATGATTATCAATATTATGCTGATTTAGCTGAAAAAGCGGGAGTGCCGTGGATGAATGCGGAATATTGGCAGTATAATTATTTTGAAATTCCTACTGAATTTGTCAAACAAAACCAGCTGAAATATGCTCAAGCTCCATTCGATGCTTATTTAGAAGTGGAACCAAAAGGAGCAGGCTTTACTATAAATGATTGGTCCAGTTTTACTTTACCGCAGGGAGAAGAGACCAGACTGGCAGTTAAAGAATTTTTTGAGAAGATATGAGGTTGTGTAAAATGAAAAAAATAGTTTTAATATTAGTCATAATCTGTTTATCTAGTTTGGTCTTTGCCGAAGAAAAATCCACTATAGGCATCATACTTAAATTAACTGCCGAAGAGATGAAAGATGCTCCCACTATTACTGATTCTGAAGTTTATCCTGTCTGGGGCGTTCCCTGTACGAATTATACATACTATGCTGTTTACAAGGATGAGAAAGGACGTGAGCCAGAATATATGAGAATTTGGCTTAATGAGAAATGGCATGAAATGGAATTGTTGAAAGGAAACCCCAAAAGTGGAGCTACTTATGTATACTATTTTGTTCCCACATCTGGAAAAACTAATTTTTATTATTATGAAGCCAGTAATGGGGCAGGAAAAGTAAGAGGCAGCATGATTGACAGTCCTGATAATGGGCCAGTTCTTTTCTCAGAAAAATTAGATAACAATGAAATTGTTCTCTTAGATAAAGAAGGGAAAGAAGTTTGGAATTATCCCACTGGAAGAGATTGGATAGAAGGAGTAGCTATCTCTAAAGATGGAAATTATATTGTTGCTATAACTAATTTTTATATTTACTTATTTTCTAAAGATAGTAAAGAGCCTTTATGGAAATTTTGTCAGAATTGTGAAATTCCCGCATATTATTCTGGAAATGCTGCGGGGGTAGCTATCTCTGATGATGGTAGTTATATCGCTGCTAATATGCAGGGCGGTTTTTATTTATTCAATAGAGAAAGCAACCAACCTTTATGGACAAAAAATACCAACTCAGGTATTGGCGTTGATATGTCTGATGATGGGAGCGTGATTGCTACTGCGGCAGGAGACAAGATTCTCATCTTTGACCTAGAAGGCAATAAATTGGGAGAATACAAACCTTCCCATCCAGATTACGAACAAACAGGAGAGTTCTACCAGCCCGATGTTACTCCTGACGGTAAATATGTAGCGGTTTCCACTGGCTGTCCGGATCGCAGAGCTCATTTATTTTCGGGAACGGGAAATTTAATTTTCAGAAGCGAACAATTAACTTATGATTCTCCTGTCCATAAATCAGCCATTTCTGATGACGGCAGTCTGATAGCTTATTCTGCGGATAATATGCAGGGAAAAGAGATTGTCTTTTTATTGGATAATAAAGGTAAAAAATTATGGAGTTTTTCTTCTCAAGAAGATGGCACAGCCAGAGCTATTTCTATCTCTGCTGACGGGAATTATATCGCTGCCGGCACTTCTAAAGGTAATTTATATCTTTTTTCTAAAGACAGTAATAAACCTAAATGGAAATATACTGCCACAGCATTTTTTTCCCAATTTGGAGACATAAAATTAAATCAAGACGGCAGCTTATTGGCAGCAGGCGGAACAACAAAAAAAGTTTATTTATTCTCTAAGAACAGCAACAAGCCTTTATGGGAATATGGAGCCAACACTTGGGTAACCAAAATTGACTTTAACGGAGATTATATTGTTGCAGGTACAGGACCAAGAGAATACTTCTTTGAAGGAAACAGTGTTCCTGATACAGAAATAGCTTGCAAAGAGATTATCCAACCCCCTGCTATGAATTTAGGAATGGATGGAGGATCAACTTCTACCGTTAATTTCTGTGGTGATAACATCTGCGAAGGGCCGGAAACAAAAGAATCCTGTCCTCAAGACTGTAATCCCAAATTTTCCCAGGGTTCATCTTTAGGTGGAGATACATGGTGTGGTAATGATCTTTGCGAATCTCCGATTGAAACTAAAGAGAACTGTGCTGAAGATTGCAGTTTGCAAGGGGCAGGAGATGATAATGTTGATGAAAATACAAGAATTGACAATGCAATTATTAAGAAACAAGATGAGAGAAAAAACTTTTTTAGTGTAATTATAGATTTTTTCAGTAAACTTTTTGGATATAAAGAATCTGCAAAACAGATTATGGAAGACACTGAAGGCGGGAAAAAGGTTTATGTTGATGGCAAAGAAGTGCCATATAAGACAGAAAACGAAGTTCAGCCAGGAAC
>CAZKBD010000115.1:0-4769 GCA_964550945.1 uncultured Methanosarcinales archaeon | reverse complement strand
GCAGGGAATTTTGGCTGATTATTAAATGTGTAAACTAATTATCAAATTGAACAATTTTAAAATAGTGATAAAAGAAAATTATTTAAACAATGTTATAATCCCATTCGAATAAAATTATTTGGAGGCAAAAAAAATGGATCATGTAATTGGTATGACGCTTCACGCAACAAATTTGACTCTTGCTGCTGCAGAATTGGAGACAGGCAGGATTTTGTTTGAAGATACGTATGACAGCCCTTTTAGAAGGACTGGAAATGAACTTCATTCTGGCGAACCAGAAGTATTTCTTGACACAGTTTTACAAGATACGCCAATCGGAGAGAGAGCATCTAAATATGTAAGGCAGACTATTGATAAATTTATGGCAGACCATCATGTAAACTCCTTTTTTGGTATCGGAGCAAGTTTTGCCGGAAAAACATGGCAATCCAAAGGAACTTGCTATGTAATTGGTGGAAACACCCCTATTAGGTTTGCTGTTGATACTCCAGATGGTAAAGGAATAGCTATTGATCCTCAGATAAGAGACAGAGATTCTTTCAAAGCAAAAAATGATGCAGAAGCCTCTTTTGATGCCCAAGCATTAACCTATCAATATGTGCAAAGAGTTGATCCGCTAAAGACAGCGTATATTGTTCTAGGCACTGGTTTTGGTGGAGGCTGCGCATATCCAATATTATTAGAGATTGGCCATCTGCCAATGGGATTTATCCCAGAAGCGCTTATGCAGCCATGCGGTTGCAGCAAAGCTCCAAAGACAAGCTGCGGTGAAAATTATGGCTCTGGAAGAGGGTTAGCTGAAACAGCAAAACTATTGATGGATGGGTATAGATTAAGCGAAATGGATGCTATAGAAGAAATTCAAAGAACCATAGGTAAGCCAGAAGGAAGCAGTCATTTAAGCCTAGCAGTGTATAATTCTTCATTGAAAGGGAATAATAATATTGATTCAAAAGCCGTGATGGAAGCAGCTAATGCAGGAGATCCTTTTGCTAAATGGGTTGTTGATTTGGGAGCCAGAGCAGTTGCTGATTCAATTGCTTATGCTGCTCAGATTACAGGTGCAGACAGGTTTGGGCTGGGAGACAGCGTTGCTTTAAACAATCCAGGATATGTAAGAATGATTGCTCAAAAAGTCACTGAATCAATGGGCCAGAGCAATTTCCATCCAGCTGGCATTATTGTAGAGCAAACACCTATACATCATGCAGGCATGTACGGAGCGCTTGTCCAGGCTATCCCTTCTGGAGTCCATGAAGCATGGGCTAGAACAATGAAAGCAGACAGGTAAGCTTAATTTTCTTTTTTATTTCTTAAAATATCATAATCTTTTTAAACTTCACCCTTCTTCTTTTTGATAAAATGGGCAGCGAGTTTAACTTAATCGAAATAGAAAAGGAAATCCTTGATTTTTGGGAAAAAAATAAGATATACCCAAAAGCAAAGGAAAAGAACAAAGGGAAAAAAAGCTTCTATTTTCTAGACGGCCCCCCATACACTTCTGGAAAGATCCATTTAGGCATTGCCTGGAATAAATCATTAAAAGATTCTGTATTGAGATACAAGAGAATGCAGGGCTTTGATGTTTGGGACAGGGCAGGCTATGACATGCATGGATTGCCGACTGAAAACAAGACAATGGATAAGTTGAAGCTAAAGTCCAAAGATGATATCCCGAAATTTGGAGTTGAAAAATTCATAAAAGAATGTAAAAAATTATCCATAGACAACATGGAGATGATGAACAAGGACTTTACAAGGCTTGGCATCTGGATGGATTTCAAGAATCCTTACAAATCAATAGAAAACAGCTTCATGGAAGGCGAGTGGTGGTTAATCAAAAAAGCCCATGAAAACAAAAGATTGTATGAAGGAAAGAAAACAATGCAGTGGTGCACTCATTGCGCTACAGCTTTAGCAAAACACGAGCTTGAATACAAGAATATAACAGATCAAAGCATATTTGTAAAATTCAAAATTGCAGGAAAAAAAGATGAATATCTGGTTATTTGGACAACAACGCCATGGACATTGGCATTTAATTTAGCTGTGATGGTCCATCCTGAGCTGGAATACTTAAAGGTAAAGGTTGACAATGAGTTTTGGATTGTTGCTAAAGGATTGGCAGCAGTTTTTATTCAGGGTGTTGTAAATAAAAAATTTGAGATTATTGAAGAATTCAAAGGAGCTGCTCTAAAAGGATTGAAATATGTTCATCCATGGGAAAATGAAATACCATTCCACGAAATAAGATCAAATAAGCTGCATACTGTAATTCTTTCTGAAGAATATGTTGATTTAAGCGCTGGAACTGGATTGGTTCATTGCGCTCCTGGATGCGGGCCAGAGGATTATGAAGTTGGCCATAGAGAAGGCTTGCCTGCTTTCAATAATATAAGCGAAGAAGGCATTTTCCCTGAAACAATGGGCAAGTTCATGGATTTGACAGCTAGAAAAGACGATAAGAAATTTGTAGAAGCATTAGGAGCAAACTTAATTGCAACAACTGAGGTTGAGCATGAATATGCGCATTGCTGGAGATGCAGAAAGCCAGTTGTTTTCAGGACAACAAAGCAATGGTTCTTCAAAGTGGAAGATTTAATCGAGGATATGCGTAAATTAAACCAGAAAGTTTTCTGGCAGCCAGACTGGGCAGGCTCAAGCTGGTTTGATTCATGGCTTAATAATCTTAGGGATAATGGAATCACAAGGCAAAGGGTTTGGGGCACCCCAGTTCCGATCTGGAGATGCAATGAATGCGACAATTATGTTGTCATTGGCTCTGTAAAAGAGCTGAAAAAATACGCAAAAGATGTTCCAGAAGACTTGCACAGGCCTTATATTGATGAAGTGCTATTCAAATGCGAAAAATGCAATGGAGTTATGAGCAGAATTCCGGATATATTAGATGTCTGGATTGACGCAGGAACTACGAGCTGGACATGCCTGGATTATCCTCAAAGGGATGATTTATTCAAAAAATTATGGCCCGCTGAGTTTATACTTGAAGGAAAAGACCAGATCAGGGGCTGGTTTAATCTTCTTTTAGTTGCTTCAATGGTCAGCATGCAAAAGCACAGCTACAAAGCTGTTTATATGCATGGTTTTGTCCAGGACTCCCAAGGAAGAAAGATGTCTAAATCCTTAGGCAATATAATCTCTCCTTATGAAGTGATTGATAAATTCGGAGCTGACACTTTAAGGTATTATATGATAGGCGGCGCAAATCCTGGCTTAGATATCAATTACAATTTTGAAGACATGAAGGTTAAGCACAAAAACCTGATGGTGCTTTGGAATATACATAAATATCTTATAGACCTGGCTAACGCATCAAATATCAATCCAGCTCACCTTAAAGCTAATGAGTTCTCTTTAGAAGAAAAGTATATGCTATCAAAATTAAATTCAACAATTGAAAAAATTACGAAATTGTTTGAAGAATACAAGCTGAATGAGATACCTCCTGCAGTAGAAGAGCTGTATTTAGAGCTGTCAAGAACATACATCCAGCTGATAAGGGACAGGTTAGCAACAGGAACTGAAAAAGAAAAAAAGGTGATTTTGTCTACAATATATAATGTTTTGATGGACACCTTGAGATTACTCAGCCCAGTAAGCCCGTTTATAACAGAAAAGATGTTCCTAAATTTGAAGCATGCTTTTGACCTGAAAGATGAAAGCATTCATCTGGCAAATTGGCCTTCTGTTGATGTAAAAAGAATTGATGAAGAGCTTGAAAATAATTTCTCTATCATCAATTCGATTGTACAGTCTGCTTTAAGCGCCCGTGAAAAGATACAATTAGGCATAAGATGGCCATTAAGAGAGATTATTATAGTTACCGAAGACAAAAATGTTGCTAAGGCAGTCGAAAAGCTTGAAACAACATTAAAAACCCAGATAAATATCAAAGAAATAAAAGTGCAGGAAAAATTAGAAGGGGCTAAATTCAATATTAGGGCTGATTTCAAGCAGCTTGGCCCTGACTTTGGCAAGGATGCTCCTAAGATAATATCTAAGATTGCAATTGAAAGCCCTGAAACAATAATAAATCACCTGAATAAAGAAGGCAAATATGAGATAACAATTGACGGAAAAAAAATAGCGATTGTTAAAGAGCATCTTATCGTCACAAGAGAGGTCCCTCCTCCTTATATAGAATCCAGCTTTAGAAATGGGTTGTTATACCTCAATAAAAGCATGGATGATGAATTAGAAGCAGAGGGCTTTTCAAGAGAGCTGATAAGGAGAGTGCAGTCATTGAGGAAAGAAGCAGGCCTGGAGAAGAAAGACAGGATTAACCTGTTTGTTAAAGCTGATTTGGAGCTGGTTGAAACACTCAAGAAATGGGAAAGCCAGATCCAGGAGAAGGTCGGCGCTAAAGTATTACGGCTGTCTGGAACAGACCCAAGCAAAAAGCACAAGTTCAGCACTAAAGAGAAAGTTAAAGGAAAAGAATTTGAGATATTTCTTGAGAAAGTTTAATCACTAGTGGAAGATATATTCAATGGGGATTAGCTATTTAAATGTGTTTCGTGATTATTGTATATTAAGCCGAAAAATTAATTTATTATTAAATAGTAGTTAAATTAACAAAAAGTTTATATACCTGGTTGTTATCTCGACTGATTGAAATGCCTCAAAAAACCACCCTGTACAATGCAGAGCATAGAGGAACTTTACTTGATATTCTCGAGCAAGCTGGCAGAACATCAAGAACCACCAGTCAATAGACATGGTGGTATGTTAGAAATTTAGTCACAGAA
>CAZKBD010000114.1:0-4922 GCA_964550945.1 uncultured Methanosarcinales archaeon | reverse complement strand
CCGCCAATTCACCGTCAGGTCTTTCAGACCATGACGAACTCTTGGCGGGATTTAGGAAAAAAATGAATTTATTGATAATGCTACGATTAACATATGGAGTAGATTTGACATAAATCAAAACTAAACAATTGTTCTTCAGAGTCCTAAATCAATCTTTGGCCTATATATTGTCGATAAATGGAAAAACTTATATAGACATTTAGATTCTTAATTAGTTGTGACTGTTAAATGAAGAATAATCTAGAAGGCAGATTAGGGAGAAGCTTTTTTAGAGCAATAGCCAATAAATCAGTAAGAATTCTAACAAGCGCTGCTGCTATAGTATACCTGGTTGGTTATACCTCTTTTGCAAATTCTGATAATAAAAATGCACAAGAAGATAATAACCCAGTTGTTTATGTAGATAAAGACAATAATTCTGGACCATGGGATGGCGCTGCATGGCAGACTGCATTCACAGATATTCAACAAGCTGTTGACACTGCTTATACTAATGGCAGTAGTGAAGTATGGGTTGGCGAAGGAGTTTACACATCTTCTAATGATCCAGTGGTTGTGATGAAGGAGAACGTGCACTTGTTTGGCGGTTTCATTGGCATTGGTGAAGGTGGCTTAGAAACTCTTTTAAGCCAGCGAAATTGGAATGATCACGAGACTATTATTGATGGTGAAAACACAAGAAGGTGTGTAATCGGCGCAGATGCAACTTTAGATGGGTTTGTTGTTAGGAATGGTTGGAACGAGTATCCGCACGGTGGGAAGGGAGGTGGAATGTATAATGAATCGTCTTCACCTATTGTAACTAATTGTAAATTTATTGGTAACAGCGCTAGTTATGGCCTAGGGAAGTATGATCTACCCTACGGTGCGGGGATGTATAATAAATCTTCCTCGCCCACAATAACTAACAGTATATTTGAGAACAATGTAGGCGGTAGAGGTTGCGGAATTTACAACATCCAGTCTACACCAATAATAAGCAACTGCTTATTTTTGGATAATTTTGGGAATTTTGGAGGTGGGATATATACCAATTCCTCTGACACAATAATAACCAATTGTAGATTTGAGAATAATAAATCAAATAACGGAGGTGGGATGTACATCGAATCCTCTCATAATCTGATGATAATCAACTGCATGTTTAGTAACAATATTGCCCACAATTACTACTTGGGTTATACTTGTGGCGGTGCGATATACAACTTAGGTTCTTCGCCCACAGTGATTAACTGTACTTTTACAGATAATTCGGCTGATAGTGAATATACGGATTCATATGGAGGTGCGATATACAACTCGTATTCTTCGCCCACAGTGATTAACAGCATATTCTGGAACAACACACCCAACAATAAACCTAGTGAAATTTTAACATATTCAAATACAGATGGAGGTTGGCAAGGCGAAGGTAACATCAACATTTATCCACAATTCGTTGACCCTGAAAATGGCGATTACCATTTACTACCAACTTCTCCATGCATTGATGCTGGCCAGTATATTGATGGCTTAACTGAGGATTTTGAAGGAGACTTTAGGCCTTATGATGGCACTTTAGAACTTAGAGGAGATGGCTCTGACTTTGACATTGGTGCAGACGAGTTCTATGTTCATACAGATTGGGATGGAGATGGCCTAGATGATCACAGAGAATTGCTTTTTGGCACTGATCCCCATAATGCTGATACAGATAATGATTATCGTACAGACGGATATGAAATAGGACATGGAACTGATCCATTAGTATGTGATAAGCCAGATATTACTGCAAATGTTTCTGCTACTGCTAATATTGAGGATGTAGTTAATGTAACATGGGCGTCTTCTTTTGGCGCTACGGATTATCTTGTTTACAGAAGCACATCAAATAATCATGCACAGGCTAGTGCCATTAGTGATTGGCTTGCTGAAACTAGGTTTACAGATACGACAGCAGCTTCTGGTGAGGTTTACAATTATTGGATTGTTGCTAGAAATGGTTGTGTTGTTGGTGATTTCAGCTCGCCAGACCAAGGCTCTGTTTTGTGCCAGGTTCCAGCTGCTCCTGCAAATGTTAATGCCACTGATAATCTCGCAGATATGGTTGAGGTAACTTGGAATGCTTCTCCAGAAGTGGAAGGGGCAAATAATTATCGGGTTTACAGGGGTTTATCAAGCAATCCTGCAGATGCTGCTGCGATCAGCGGTGTTTTAGCATCTGGCATAACTTCATTTACAGACCCAACTGCTCAGGTATTGACTGGCTATAATTATTTTGTCAGTGCTGAGAATGTTTGCGGCACTAGCCCGTATAGCTCATCAGACCAAGGCTCTGTCCTTTGCCAAGTGCCAAATGTTGTCACAGGTGTTAATGCCAGTGATGGCACTAATCAGAATGCTGTTAATATAAGCTGGAATCGTGCTGATGGTGCTGATGCATATACAATCTATAGAAGCAGCACAGATAATCTTGCAGATGCTGTTTCAATAATATCCGGGCTACATGGAACAAGTTATACAGATACAACAGCAGAACCGCCAATAGTTACGCCAGGCAGTGGCTGTAGAGGTGACACAACAACTAATGTTGTTTATGCATACTGGGTTAGAGGAGCGAGTGATGGGTGTGGAGAAGGTCAAATTAGCGCACCAGATACTGGTTATGTAGGAACTGCGAAAATGTTAACAAGCAATGCAAGCACTTCTTCTGGAAGTTCAGGAGACCCTTTTATAATGCTATTAATGGGTATGGCTCTTTACGCAGGAAATAGAAAAAGTCAAACGGAGATTCTTAACTAATCATACCCTTAAAGCACAGTTGATATACCCCCCAATCAACAAAAAAGAATAATGTTTATATACCTTATACACCTATAACTTCTTATTATCTGAAAAAAAGAGGGTGGTGAATGTTTTGTTTTATGATTAGGTGGATTAGGAATATTATTCTGTTGGCTATATTTTCTTTATTATTAATCTCTTCAGTAAATGGATTGCTCTGTGGTACTGAAGTTGCTTATAACCCACTAAAGAATGATCTTACTTACAAAGATATGATTGCATGTAAATTTGATATTATCACTCCAGAGAATGAGATGAAATTGGATATTATTCATCCAGCTCAAGAAGTTTATAATTTTACCAAAGCAGATTATATAGTTGATTTTGCTGAAGACCGTAATTTGGAAGTTAGAGGCCATACGCTTGTTTGGCATCAGCGAATTCCAATCTGGATTAATGAAAGCTGGAATGAGTCAGAATTAGAAGACATCCTAAAGGGTCATATAAACACCACAGTAAGCCATTTTAAAAACCAATATCCTGGGCGTGTTATTGCGTGGGATGTTGTCAATGAGGCACTTTCTAACTGTCAAAATGGAACGAGTTTTAATATAATGAACACAACAAGCTGTCAAGGTCAAGAGGATGCGTTTAATATTTGGAAAAATGTTACAAATTATATTGCCAAATCATTCAATTGGACTCATGAGGCAGATCCTGATGCAAAACTTTTCTATAATGACTATTCGATTGAAGTAGATGAACCATGGGGAGAGCAAAGATTTAATGCAACTGTTCTTTTAGTTAAAGACTTGCAAAATCAATGTGTTCCAATACATGGTGTTGGTTTTCAGATGCATGTTGCTGAAAACTGGATGGCAAATAGCTATCTGTCAAAAAGTGTTTTAATTAACAGGTTTGAAGAGCTCCAAGATTTGGGCTTAGAAATTCACATTACGGAGTTAGATGTAAAAATTAAGATATCTGATGGTACTTCACAAAGCGAACTGGATAGACAAGCAGACGTTTACAGAACAGTATTGGAAGCGTGTTTGGCTGTTGAAAATTGCACTGCTTTTGTGACTTGGGGTTTTACCGATAAATATTCATGGATAAATGGCACATACCCCGGTTATGGTGATGCATTAATCTGGGATGAAACTTTTCAACCAAAGCCTGCCTTTTATGAGTTAGCAAGTGTTCCTGGCAGCTGCTATACGCAAAAATGGGAATTAATATCTGTTCCTATACTTGAAAATAAAACATTGCCAAATGCTTTATCCTCTTTCAATTGCAGCTATAACTCTGTTTGGGAATATACTTCCTCAAATAATCAATGGATATCATACACTCCTTACCGACCATTTAACAGTTTAACTAAACTGGAGCCAGAATATGGTTATTGGATCGAGATTGATAAATATGGAGAATTAGAATTTAATGAAATAATTCCAGACAACGCTACCTTTAATTTAATTCAGGGTTGGAATTTAATGGGATATCCTTCAAATATAACCATGCCTGTAAATGAGAGCACTGAAAATGTAAGTGATACTATTGAAGTAATATTTCAATACAACACTTCTGATGTTGGAGATGAATGGAAATCATACAACCCAGAAAGACCTCCATTCTTGAATACTTTAAATTATTTTACTCCTAGTTTTGGATATTGGTTTAAAGTCGAAAGTAATTCGAGCTGGATTTTTAACAGAACTCATTTTAAAAACATTACTTCTCCTGTTGGCAATGAAAGTAGTTCTAATCCTATTCCAAATAAAAACGCAGAACGTTTTGGAACTTTAATCATAAATAATAAAGCTGCTGAAAACGGAACCTTAATCGAGGCTTTCATTAATAATGCAAATGTTGCTAATGCAACAACTATTAATGATTATTATAACCTGATCGTTGGTCCTGACAATACTGCCACCAATCAGACTATAGAGGGAGGTAAAGAAGGAGACACCGTTGTAATTAAAGTAAATGAACTTGAAGCAGGATCATTTACGTGGATAGAAGGAGGTATAGCACAAAAGAACATAGTAATGAATCCTTCATTTATAATTCAGAATGATTCTGGATCAAATGTAGCTTATTTTGATGATTATGGCAATATTGTTCTAAAAGGAACATGCACTGTAGGAACTTGCAATGCT
>CAZKBD010000113.1:3204-4935 GCA_964550945.1 uncultured Methanosarcinales archaeon | reverse complement strand
TTATTTTTTCTTCTGGAGAGAGAAGTCTTCGTGCTGTACGCCTTGGCGCAATACATACACTTGGAGTTTTTGCCTTAGGCTTGATAAAATAATCTTTAAAATAATAGAAGCCATAAGTGCCAGCCCCAAATACAATTATTAAAATAACAATAAGAAATAATGTTCCTATAACTCCTCCGGGCTTGCTTGCTTGGCCCAGTGGATTTGTGCCTTTTTCTACTTCTTCTTTATCGCTCATTCCATCTCTATCGCTATCAGCATTTCTTGGATTTGTTCTAAAAGTGTATTCCTGCAGATTAGCCAATCCATCCTTATCAAAATCTAGCTCTGCATCTGATGGGTCATATGTGTCTAATCCATGCTCTGATTCCCATTCGTCTGGAATTCCGTCTTTGTCAGAATCTGGTATTGCTCCTTTGCCAGGTTTTGTTTCTGTGCATATTTGAGAAACACACACTAGACCATATTCACAATCTTCATCAATGCTGCAATCTTGCCCCTTTTTACATTTGTTTTTACATACCCCGCCACAGTCTATATCTGATTCATCGCCATTTAATGCTGTGTCATCACATGTTGGTTCTGCACATTTGTTGCGGAAGCAGAATTCGCTGTCGCAGTCTAAATCATATGCGCAAGAACTTCCAATTCTGCCTAAACAGCTTTTATCTTTATTCCCGCAATACTCACAATAACCCTCAGAAATAAACATTCCACTCTTGCACAATTGCTTTGCATTTAAATCACAAGTTCCATCTATACACTCTCCACTAGATTCTGCCACGCTAATAATCACAGCATCTGGCTCGCTATTTTCCTTGCCATCATTTGTAACCAGCTGGACAGCATAAAACCCAGCAATATCTGGTGTGAATTTGGGGTTTTGCGCTGTCTGGTTTGATAAAGAAGCCTTGCTGTTTTCTGGCTTGCTTAGGATTAACCATTTAAAAGTTATTGTATCTTTGTCTAAATCCAATCCTAATCCTTGCAGCTCTACATCCTCTCCTGCATTAACAGTCCTGTCAGCGCCTGCATCTGCTGTGGGCTTATTGTTCTCTGGCGAAAGGGTTTTTGTTGTAAACAATACTGTATCGGGTAAAGAATTTACTTGCCCATCATTAACTTTTAGGTTAAACATATAATCCCCTTCTAAATCTGGTATGAAAGAGGGGTTAGGTATGTTATTGTTTGGAAGTATTGTTTTGCTGCCAGCTGGTTTAAAAACAATTGCCCATGCAAAAGTTAAAGGATCTTTGTCTAAATCTGTACCAGAGCCTTGAAGCCTTATTTCTTCACCTACATTGAATGTCCTGTCAGCGCCTGCATCTGCTGTTGGTCTTGTGTTGGCAGAAGTAAATAGCGCATTAGCATAAATACTAAAGAACAAAAACGAAATTCCGAAATATAATACCTTGCTATATTTCATGTGCCTTGCTAACTTAAAGATGCGCATCTAAATAAAATTTTTTGTTTTTTTACAAATTGTTCTTATTTTATATCCTGATCTTTTAAAAAATCAGGGTTTTTGCAGCCTAAAACTTCAAATAAGCTGATTACGTCATGCACGCTTCTCATTTCGAAGGGTTTCTGGGCAAAAGAAGCTATTGCGGTTTTTGCCTTAAATTTTCTGCATATGCTTATGTTCTGCATTATTCTTCCCAAAATCAAAGATTTATTTTCTGCGTTCAAAACAGATCTCAATGAAAATCCTATAATCACATCATTTTCATT
>CAZKBD010000113.1:0-3194 GCA_964550945.1 uncultured Methanosarcinales archaeon | reverse complement strand
GATAAAATCCTTTTTAGCATTATCCTCGAAAGAAAAAACCATATCTGCTTTGGCTTGTTTTATTATCTCCCTGTCGTCATCAGAACTCTTGGCAGCAACAAAAACCTTTTCGTTTTTTAGCTTGCTCTTAATTTTATAAATGTTCTTGCCATCTGCTAAAATCCCGGTGTAAATTTTTATTTTTTCGTTTTTTCCAGATTTTTCTTGTTTATTTGAATAGCTATTAAAATCATAAAGGAAGCACAATCCCCTGTACCCGAGTTTTTCTGCTATTGTAATAAATTCTTCCTCATTATTGTTTGGTATTGTGATATCAATCATTTTATTAGTATTACTTCATTAGTTATTTAAATAATTTGCATTAATTTCTGGTTTTTATCTTATTTTTCAACTTAATATCGTTTTTGTATTGAAAGACAATAAAAACCAAGTATGTTGTATATGTGTAGTTGCATATTGTTTGTAATAATACTAACGATGCGCCGCATTACGAGGCAAAGCATCCTAATATCAGTTTTTATTGATTGTATTAAATACAAACTTCCATAGGAAACCACGGGGGTTTATTTTCTTAAATATTCATATCAAAATCCCTCTATTTAAAAACAAAAGTATTTAAATACAAGCTGGTTTTTAAAGCTTTATAAATGAATTTCACGTTTGGGGGGTGTAAAAATGGTTAAAAAGGTCGTTAGAGATATAAAAATAGTAAATATAGTTGTTTCCGCTTCTCTGGGGCACGATATACCCCTGGAAAAGATGGCTGCTACGTTAAGCAACACAGAATACAATCCAGAGCAGTTTCCTGGGCTTGTTATAAGGATAAAAGAGCCTAAAACATCTGCTTTAATCTTCAGCTCTGGTAAAATTGTCTGCACAGGTGCTAGGACAATTGAAAAGGTCCAAGAAAGCATAAAGAAGATAATAAAGAGCCTGGAAAAAATAAACATCAAGATTACAATAAAGCCTGAAATAAAAATCCAAAATATTGTTGCTTCAGGCGCTGTAGGCATGGACTTAAACTTAAACGAGCTCGCAACAAAGCTGCAGAATGTCGAATATGAGCCAGAGCAGTTTCCTGGCTTGGTGTATAAATTGCCTCCTACAAAAACTAACCCGCAGGCAACATTCTTATTATTCAGCAATGGAAAAATTGTCTGCACAGGAACTAAAAGCGAGAAAGAAGTGCATCTGGCATTAGACAAGCTGATAGAGAATCTCAAGAAAGCTAAAGCCTGATTGTTTTGATTTTTTATTCTTTTTAGTTAACTTAAGCACTGGACATTCGCGCGTAAGCTATTTAAATCAAAAGAGAGTGATTTCATTTATGCAGGAATTAGTTAAGGTAGATGCATCAGAGCAGATAAAGAAATTTCAAGATTTCATAGAGTCTTACTGCTATTCTCAGGTTGTTGAAAATTTAAGAAAAGACAAGAAATTTGTTGTTATTGATTTTGCAGAACTTTCTAAGTTTGACATTGATTTGGCTAATGAGCTGTTTGAAAATCCTGAAGACACTATACGGGCTGCTGAATTGGCAGTTGAGCAGCTTGACCTAGAGGATATAAAAGGATTCAAAGTGCGTTTTAGAAATCTTCCAGAGAGCCAAAAAATTATGGTAAGGAACATAAGAAGCAAGCATATTAACAAATTGTTGAATATGGTAGGTGTTGTAAGGCAGAAATCTGATGTAAGGCCACAAGTAACAGCAGCAAAATTTGAATGCCCTGTATGCGGCAATATAATCAATGTGCTGCAGTTAGACGGAAGTTTTAGAGAGCCAACAAGATGCGGTTGCGGAAGAAAGGGAAAATTTAATTTGCTCAGTAAAGAGCTTGTTGATGCACAGGGCATTGTCTTAGAAGAAGTTCCTGAAAGTCTTGAAGGAGGAGAACAGCCAAAAAGAATCAACATCTTTCTTAGAGATGACTTAGTTAGCCCGTTGAGCGAAAGAAAAACGAATCCTGGGAGTAAGATTAGTATTATTGGTGTAGTGAAAGAAGTCCCTATTATATTAAAAACTGGCTCCAAATCGACAAGATTCGACCTTATGATAGAAGCAAACAACATCGAAGCAGCTGAGGAAACTTTTTATGAAGTTGAAATCACAAAAGAAGAAGAGCAAAAAATAATTGAGCTTTCCCAGGATCCTGAATTATATGCCAAGCTTGTTAATTCAGTTGCACCTTCTATTTATGGTTATGGCCAAGAAAAAGAAGCATTACTGCTCCAGCTCGTTGGCGGGGTAAGAAAAGTTAGAACTGACAAGGTTGTCAGCAGGGGTGATATGCACATTTTGCTGGTTGGAGACCCAGGATGCATTGCTGGAAACTCTCAAGTTGCGCTAATATACAAGGGCATGGAAAAAATACAAAACCTAGGAACTAGGCATTTACAGCCAATAAAAGAAGTTGTAACTAAGATTAGGAAACATGGCAAAGATAGATATTATGACTTTGCAACTGTTTTTCAACATTACCCAAAACAGCCAGTGCTTAAAGTAGTCACAGAAACCGGGAAAGAAGTAATATGCACATATAATCAGCCTTTTTTGACAAAAGATGGATGGGCAAGAGCAGATGAAATTATATTAGGCACTAAAATAAGGGTAATGCCGAAAATCCCTTCTATGGTTAAAAAGCTTGCTCCTACTGGTTTTGTTAAAGTAAAACAAACGTCTGGGCATTTAAAAGAAGTTTCTATCCCAGATAAATTTACACAGGACTTAGCTTCTTTGTGTGGGTATATTGTTGGAGATGGGAATATCCACCCAAATGGATACAGGGTAACTTGTTATGTTAACAATGAAGAAACAGACATCATTGAGAAACTTTCAGAATTTTGGAAAAACACATTTAATGTAGAACCTGCAATTATTACAAAAAATATTGATGGCAAAGTAAAAACTATTGATGATGGAAGCGGGCTTTTAAGGCAGATTGTTTCAACACAACCAATGCATCTTTTAGAAATTAGTAGTAGGCAAGTTGCCCAATCCCTCTCATTGTTATCGAATAAGAGAGTTCCTCAGCAAATATTTAGAAGCCCGAAACCGGTTATAGCAAAATTTATCAGTTGGCTTTTTGAAGCTGATGGATGTGTGTTTGGAAATGGAAGAGGAAGGACAGCTATACAATTAAAATCTAACACTATTGATTTGTTGCGTGATGTTCAATTATTGCTTCTTTATTTTG
>CAZKBD010000112.1:0-4965 GCA_964550945.1 uncultured Methanosarcinales archaeon | reverse complement strand
GATTATGATATTCTTTGGGTATGCCGGTATAAAATTATTGTATGTAAAAAATAGAAGATACCCTAAATAATAATATTGGTAATTTTTCTTGCCACTTCTTTCATGTTCTAGAAGTATCGCTACGCTCAATTGATAGAACGCCCTCTTTCTCGACTCTGCGGACGCAGGTTTCCCACACTTTGTATGGCCAAAGAGCATAATAGGAATTAGCCAAAATAATGCTCGGAAAACTTTTTTTATTTTACAAACTGCTAGCTTTAATTCGCCTATGCCGATAATCTTATAAAGTAGAAGTAGAATCTTGTGTTTATTACTACTAGAGGTGATTTTATGCCTATGAGCAAAAAGGATCTGGAAAAGAAGATCAGAGAGCATAAGGCTGAACTTGCTGCTTTAGAAGCAAAATGCAAGGATGGCAGCGGTACAAAAGAGGATTATATTGCTCTTGCAAAGTTTAGGAAGAAGATGAGATAGTCAGATTACATATATTCGTGGACAACTCAACTCCACTCTCTAATCCAATTGTTTTAAGCATTGCCCACCAATAAAACTCTATTCACTCAAACACTTTTTTCACAATTTTTATAAACACTCCGCTAACACACCGTATAAAATGAATGTCTTACTTTTAAATCCGCCCTGGTCTACTGAGAGGGGATATGGCATCAGGAGCAATAGCAGATGGCCCCATACTCGAAAGGATAAAATGCTTCCTTTTCCAATATATCTAGCTTACACTGCAGCCATCTTAGAGAAAAACAACATTAATGTTGAAGTGATAGATGCTGTTGCTGAAGAAAGGGATATTTTGAGCGTATGCGAGCAAAGTAAAGCAAAAAAGTATGATATAGCAGTTATAGAAACTTCAACTCCATCTATTAGTTTTGATTTGAAAGCAGCTGACGAGCTTAAGAAAGCAGGCAATACTAAAATTGTGTTGATAGGGCCGCATGCTACATACTTTGATGAAGATTTATTGAAAAAACATAATTGCATTGATATTATTGTAAGAGGGGAGTTCGAATATACTATCCTGGAGGTATGCAATCATATAAATAATAATGAGCCATTATCTGGGGTACAAGGCATTACATACAGGAAAGAAAATAAGATAATCAAAAATAAAGAAAGGCCATTAATTGAGAATTTGGATGAGCTGCCATTTCCAGCGAGACATTTGTTTAATATGAAGTATTATGATTCGCATCTTTATAAATCGCCTTCATTCCTAATGGTATCCAGCAGAGGCTGCCCTCATCAGTGCACCTATTGCCTTTGGCCGCAGGTTATGTATGGCCATAAGTTCAGGGCGAGGTCTGCAAAGAATGTTGTTGATGAGATGGAACTGCTTGTTAAAGAGCACGGAGCTAAGGAGATATGCTTTGATGATGATACATTTACAGTAGGGAAACCAAGGGTCATAGAAATCTGCAGAGAAATAAACAAAAGAAACCTAAATATTGAGTGGAGCTGCTTTGGAAGAGTTGGCCTTGATGAAGAAACTTTAATGGAGATGAAAAAATCAGGCTGCGAGCATATAAGATATGGAGTTGAATCTGGCTCACAAGAGCTGTTAGACAGATGCAAAAAATTTACTAATATTGCGCAAATAAAAGAGACATTCAAGCTAACAAAAAAAGCAGGAATCCGCGATTATGGAACGTTCATGTTTGGCTTGCCAGGAGAGACATGGAACACAGTTGATAAGACAATCAATCTGGCTAAAGAGCTTGACCCCTACGCAGTCCAGTTTTCCATAGTGATCCCTTTCCCAGGCACAGAGTATTATACTGAGCTTAAAGCAAAAGGCATGTTAAAAGCCAAGAATTGGTCAGATTTTGATGGATCAGCAAAAGCAGTTGTAGAAACTGAAGAGCTTTCGAAAGAAGATCTTGAAAAGGCTCTTGCTCTGGCATGGAAGGGATTTTACTTGAGGCCAGGGTATATAGTAAAAAGCGTAGCAAGGCATTTAAAATCCCTGCAAGACATGAAAAGGCTTTTTGGCGGAGCAAGATCATTTTTCACAAGATGGAGCTATTATAGAAAGTTGGTGTAGAATGGCAAAAATAGTTTTTGTTCAGGACTCTTTGTTTGATCTGCACTCAATCCAGTATCTTTCAGCTGTTCTGAAACAGGCAAACCATCAAGTAGATTTATTTGTAGTTGATGCTGAAAAAGATAAGATAATGCAGAAAATAAAAGATTTTTGCCCAAATATTGTGGCTTTTTCTATCACATCAATGGAATATTGTTGGGCATCGGATATTGCAAAAAAAGTAAAAAAAGAGAACATTGCATTGACTGTGTTTGGCGGGCCTCATCCGACTTATTTTCCAGAATTCATAAAAAATGATTTTGTGGATATTGTCTGCATAGGAGAAGGGGAAGGCGCTTTTGTTGATCTTGCAAATGTTATTGATAAAAAACAGGATTTCACAAAAATAAAGAATCTCTGGGTGAAAAAGGATGGCAGGATATATAAGAATGAATTAAGGCCGTTAGTTGAGGATTTAGATTCGCTTCCGTTCCCAGACAAGGAGATTTACTATAAATATAAGTTTTTAAGGGATCTGCCGACAAAAAGGATTATAGTATCTAGAGGCTGCCCTTATGCCTGCTCTTATTGCTTTAATCACCTCTACAACAAGATGTATACAGGAAAAGGAAAGTTTGTGAGGTATAGAAAACCAGAAAAGGTAATCCAGGAGATAAAAGAGCTAAAAGAGAAGTATCCATTAAAAACAGTTTCGTTTTCTTCTGATACATTCACTCTAAACCGCAAATGGCTTTTTGAATTTCTTGACCTATACAAAAAAGAGCTGAAGATCCCCTTTATCTGCAATTCAAGAGTAAATGAAATAGACGAGGAAGTGGCGAAAAGATTAGCTGAAGCTGGATGCTTTTACACAAGCTTTGGAGTTGAATCTGGAAATGAACGAATAAGGAATGATATCCTAAAAAAGGGCATAACAGACCAGCAGATAATTGATGCTGCAAGATATTTCAGGAAGCACGGAATCAAATATGTCACTTATAATATGTGCGCCCTTCCAACTGAGACATTAAAAGAAGCTTTTGAGACAATGGAGCTAAACGCAAAGATAAAATCAAATATAACTACCCCCACCATATTGCAGCCGATTATTGGAACAACAATCTACAAGTTTATCCAAGACAATGACCTTTTTGCTCCTGAATTCACTCCAGAGAAGATGAGCGGGCATTACGGAAAAAGCCCACTGAAGATTAAAGACAAGAAATCAATTGAAAATCTCCAGAAAATATCATGGATTGGAATAAAATACCCCAAAACAATACCCTTAATCAAAAAACTTGTAAAATTGCCTCCTAATCCTGTGTTCAACATATTATTCAAACTTTCTTTGGTGTACAAGTACATAGAGAGCAGAAACCTAAGCTTTTTTGAGATGCTAAAAATAGGCTGGACACTGAGAAAAAATGTTTAAATTAAAAGAGAACATTAAAACTTCCCTGAAATTGGCTTTAGGCACAGCAATAATCATTTTTTTGCTGTATAAAATAGGATTTGACAGAATTTACGAAACATTCTTAACAATAAATTTAGCTTATTTGCCCATTATTTTGATTTGTTATGTTATAGCAGAATTCGCAGGGATGCTGAATTTTTGGATCTTGTGTGTTCCACTAGGCTTAAAGTTGAATAAGATAACAAAGCCATTTTTTGTTAGCTGGGCACTGAGCTTTTTTGTTCCGGGAAAATTGGGTGAGCTTTCAATAATATATTTTTTAAAAAAAGATTTGGAGATCGGAAAGTCTTCGGCTGTTTATTTGTTCAATAAGTTCACCAGTTTTTGCATTATTTTGCTTATCGCAGTTATTGGGATTTTGTTCTTTTTCAAAGAAAAAAACTTAATTTATCTGACAATTATCACAGTGGTTGCTTTAGTTATCTTCTTTTTAATTGCATTGCATCCAAAAAGCAGGTATTTGATAAGAAAGTATATCTTGAGGAGTTATGCGGAAAAGTTCCAGGGATTTTCAGCAACATTTTTTGATTTCTTCAGGAAATATAAAAAGATTGTTGCATTAAAGTATATCCTTACCTTAATAAAATGGCTTGCCAATACAGCTGTTGTCTATTACATTTTCCTTGCATTTAACCAGCATGTTTCCTATATGAATGTTTTTTTGATACACGCTATTATCACTACAATTGGTTTAATACCAATAACAATCTCGGGCCTTGGCTTAAAAGAAGGCTCTGCAGTGTTCCTTTATTCATTGATTGGCATTGGCTCTGTTGTTACGTTAGATGTCTATTTAATACAACTAGTTATTAATTATGTGATTGCTGCGTTGATATTGATACCTTATAGTATGAAAAAAGGGAAAATACAAATCTAAGCTTCACAGAAGATTATCGTATTTTATTGTGTTGGATCAACAACTCTACCAAAGAATAATATATTCCCTGTTTCCCTTTCTTGTATTATGAATATAAACGGATGGTCTGCTCTAAAAACATTTCTTTGCATTGCAGCACTTTTTCCTATAACGACAGCAGTTGCAGCAGCTGCCTCTGTTCCTTTTTCATCAACTTTTACATATGCTTGATGAATTACTGCACTGATAAACAATCCTCTCTTCCCATCCATTCCGGAAAAATCAGCATTAGGTGAGAAAGCTGTTGGCATTCCTAAATCAATTAAAATGTCATTCATAAAATACTTAGTGTCAAATTCAAATTTAGGTAGCGATATTGAATCTAATCTTGTTTCTTGCATTTGGGCCTTATATTCACTGAGTTTTTCCACTGTTAAAGAGGATTCTATTGCATCAAGGTTTTCGGTTGGCAATAATATCAACATTGAAATTTTTTCGCCTTTGTAGGGTAACTCTAAAATTTGTAAGTCTTCTGTATCGGCATAATTAAACCTTGCCTTCTCGGGCTTCATATACATCATTGGAGTTTTTACAACATTG
>CAZKBD010000111.1:0-5115 GCA_964550945.1 uncultured Methanosarcinales archaeon | reverse complement strand
CCAATTCACCGTCAGGTCTTTCAGACCATGACGAACTCTTGGCGGGATTAAGAAAAAATTTGGCCTTACATTCTTTTGAATAGACTCTATCATTTTTTCAAATGCTCCATCTAAAATAGTTTTACCTAACTTATTCTTTTGACTTTTCAATTGAAATCTTTGATTACATCGTTGACAAAAGAAATCTGCAACAGGCGTATTATTCTGAAAAGCGTTAATAGTTGGGTTGGAACAAGCTGGACAAAACATATTTTTTCCCATCCACCCTTCAGTTAAAACTCTGATTCTTTGAGAGTTGCTTTTATAAGAATTAAAAACCTCTTCTCGATAGATATTTAACTCCATATAATATCCTATATCTCACATCATCTTAATAAACTTTTCTTCAGAACTTTCCAAAACATTTAAATCTTATTAAATGTTTTAACTGATAAAATGCCGTATAAGTTCTCACCATCAAGCTTAAGTTTACTGAAAGAATGCCCTAGATGTTTTTGGCTTCAGTTCAAAAAATGAGCAGTCCTCAATCCTAACAACATTTCCTTTTGTCACAAACTTATATAATCATATCCTAAATCACATGGACAATTCTCATCAACTCCTGCAACTTATCTTAAGCCTTTCTTGGCTTCTCTCCTTATTTCCAGCATATCATTGATCTTTCTCTTAGCCGCCTTAATCTCAAAATCATCAAGCAAAGGCATGACCGTATCCAATCCTAACCTTATCCCATCGCAAAATGTATTAAAACCTAAGTTCTCTTTTGAGTCTTTAGCAGCAGGTTTCTTATACTCCTTCAATATAAAATCATAATAAGCTAGTCCTAGCTCATCAGCCAATTTCTGGTTATCCTTCCATATCTTTTCAGTTCTGTTTGGATGCTGTTTTTTTATGCACTCTTCGCACATATCAAAAAAGCTTTCCTTTCCGCAAAATCTACATTTCATTATAATCCTCCAAAAAGTCCTTAACCTTATCATAGCCTAAAACAGGAGCAAATTTCCCAGCTAACGAAAGAAACTTCTCTTCATCTTTTTCTTTTTTGCTGGTGATATCAATAAGAAAATTGAGAATGTCATGCATGGCATAATCATCCTTCCCAATTTTCTCAGACTCTATCAGCAGCAGTTTCTTAAATTTAGCGAAATCTTCATTGCTTAACCCCTCCATTATTGTCTTTTCAGCAGATTCAAAATAATAGTCTTGTTTAGATTTTAGGTATTCGACAAATTCGTTAAATAATTCCTCAACTGAATGAAGCTTAATGAGGCACAGGAAATAGTTTCTGATAATCTTTTCAAAATCAAGCTTGCTTCTGCCAATTATATCCTCATACCCAAAATAGCTGTGTTTATGCCCCTCTTCAAACAAAAGAATGAGAAGCATATTATAACAGGTTCTACAAAGCCCAAAATTTCCATTATCAAACTCAGCTTGAATAAGCTTGAAATACTGCTTAACAATTCTTAACCCTTCCATCCCATACTTGTAATCCCACTCGTAGGCACCTTTTCTTGCTTCCCTGATAAATTGCTCAATATCCTTATCTAGGCTTTCTTTGGTCAGTTTATAATCATATTTTTTGATAATTTTCATCTTTTAAGCTTTTCTATTTTTTAAAATTCACTTCCTCCTCAAACCCACTCTAACAATCTCTCCTTTTGTTATAAACCTATCCAGCAGTTTAACCAGATCATCATGGATAGCTCTGTTATTGATCATCTTTGCTAATTCATAGACATCAACTGTGCTTAATTGCTCCCATAAGCCGATCTTCTTGACAGCTTCAAAAAACTCTTTTTGCAGATGATCTCCTTTCTTGGGAAAGCTCAACTTGGGATAAGATTTAACAGAAGCCTTCACATCAGAGCCATAAACAACATCAATGCCTTCTTTTTTAGCAAAAGCAACCAATGCTTCCTTCAATTTCTCTAGTTTCTCTTCATTCTTATCAATCTCAGCCTTAGTAGAAGCAAATTCATTCACTAGTTTAACTCCGTCATCATTTAGGTATTCATTTGCATCTTTATCCTCAATCTTATGCAGGTGCTTGAAATTAGGGCATTCTGCAATGAATTCACACCATTGGCAAAGTGCAGATTCTTTAGCAGGAAATTCTTTACAATTTTCAATCTCTTTTATCAGCTGTAGAACCTCGCCTCTTAAAGATTCAAGCTGCTCATTAGTTCTTTCAGATACCATCTCGCAATCAAAAGCAAGATAATGCCATACCAGCCTTATCTTAATAGCCTGAGGATATAGCTTCTTTACTCCATAAGCATATATGGCTAATTGCCTGTCATTATCAAGATCATCCTGAGCAGGCAAAGAATTAGAGGTCTTATAGTCATGTATCTCAAAGACGCCATTCTTCCCTGCTAATCTATCTATCCTTATATGGATCTTATGGTCATCGCTTAGGTCAACAATCTTTTGCGTCTCCAAGGCTATTGTTCTAGAGTCATTAAATGGTGTATACCGATTGTAAAAGCCAGTTATAAACTTCTCACCCATTTGGCGATAATTCTCTTGCTCATACTCATCGCGAACTATGACAATCTTATCATTCCAGTTCTTTTTCCATTCTTTATTATAGAATTCAAGCAGCTCTTTCAAGGAATTTAATTTCTGAAACTTAAGATCTTTATACAATTTCTCCAAAGCTTCATGAACCCTAGAGCCAAGGAATGTTTCTACTGTCTCTTCTATCTCGGTCTCTAATTTGTCTATGTAAGCGAATTTGAACTTCAAAGGGCATTGTTCAAATGCGCTTAATCTTGAGTTTGAGTAGGTTGGCATTAATCACAACCTCGCAATCTTTCCAGCACCAGTAAGCCTATATTTTGATTTTTTTCCATTTATACCCTCTCAAACCTCTATCTTCTCCCCATTCTTAACTATTTTAACATTATCATGTATCTTCTTGAACTCTTCAGCATTTTCAGTATGTATTGGAATAAGGATTTTAGGGTTTATTGCCTTAACTATCTCTTTGATGTCCGATTTAGAAGCATGGCCTGAGCAATGTGCTTTGTGGAAATTCAGCTTAAAGTGCTTCATCCAGTTCTCTAAAACAATCCTCATCTCTTCATTATCCTCTCCTTCAAGGAAGTGCTCTGACATTGAATAGATAAAATCACCATTCTTTGGCTGGATATAGACCAATTCCATCAATTTGTAAAACCCCAGGAACATGACATATTTTTTAGGATTCTTCTTTATCTCCTTATAGTTTATCATCTTAGAACAGTATTCCCTTTCCCATTTATAGTAATCAGTATCTTTAAAAGAGCAGCTTTTGGAAATCCTAAAATAGACCTTGATATTAGGATCAGAAAGAGGATCAGGAAAATTAACCTTATCCTTCATATTAGACATAATATAAGCCAGCCTAGTGTCAACAACCATAATCCTCTTATTAGCCACAGCCGCCTTATAGACAGAATTAAACCTATCCACATTAGACATTGAAAAATAAGTAAAAACAGTGCCTTTAGAGCCCTTTATTATTGAATTGACTTTCTCGCTAACCTCTTCTT
The DNA here is from genome assembly GCA_964550945.1 of uncultured Methanosarcinales archaeon. Classification (GTDB taxonomy): domain Archaea; phylum Nanobdellota; class Nanobdellia; order Woesearchaeales; family CAZKBD01; genus CAZKBD01. The sequence goes on along the minus strand of CAZKBD010000111.1, from coordinate 1,576 downwards.
CTGTCATGTTGTGTTCGCTTTCATAATTCATCCTTGTCCCTTCGCAAAGCAGGATATAAGGCTTAGCCTTGGCAGCCTTTTCAATAAATTCTTCAGTATACTCCTTTTTAGGGCCATGAATCCTTAAATCGCCTGTATATACAATATTTCCTTTTGAGGTCTTTATGATAAAGCCATAGGCTCCAGGAACAGAATGCTCAACATGTATGGGAGTTATCTCAATGTGCTTTATCTTAAGCTTATCCCCTGATTTAAAAGTGGTTATATCGTGCTCTCCATACTTCTGGAACTGGGGATAGAGAAATTGATAGATGTCCATAAGCTGCTTTGTGCCATGCCCCATAAAAACCTTGATAGAAGGATCAATAAATTGAAGATGGTTATTATGGTCTGAGTGAGAATGAGATATGATAATTCCATCAACATCTGGCTTTTCATATTTCAAATCTGTTAATTTAAGCATATCCTCGCTATAAACCTTAGAAACTTGAGGTATGAGGTTAAACTCAAAGTAAACCTCTAACCCATTGGCACTTCGAGGCTCTAGATATTCATAGAAAAAGTCCTCGCCAAAATGGAAGCATTGCCCAAAATCAATATAGACTTTTACTCCTTTGTCTTCTAATAATATCTTGTTTCCTCCTATTTCACAAGCTCCGCCGTAAAAGGTTAGGGATGTCATTTTAATCAGATTCTACAAACTCAAAACTCTTTAAACAACCATCTTGAAGGTTAAGGTTATTTTTGATAACATCTAACTGATATTGTTTCCTTGATTTTTCTTTTTGTTTGTTTACTACTATGATCAGACTTACATCAGATAACAAATATTCATTATTGTCTATCTGGCATTTATTTGTTAAATTAGTAGCGCTTATTATTCCAATAAGCTCCTTAGGTCTTAGACTTTGCTGGATTTCTATTAAAGTTACCACTTTATTATCTTTCAAAAGAACCAAATCAACATCAGAAAGGCAATTCTCTCTTTTCAAGCTATCTTTAAATAAGAATATCTTGTCCCCGCTGTGAGAACTAGCTACTTTATAACCTTCTTTAGAATATTTTTCAATTAATTCATTTCTTGTTTTCTCGTGCCAATCTCCTTCAACCATTTTCTAATACCCCATTAAGCTTCTTATCAAATCTTGAATAGCATTTATCCATGATTTCATCAACTGAATAGCCTTCCATCAGCAGTAATTGTAAGGATAAAATCATTAAATCACCTGTTTCAACAGCAAAATGTTTGTTTTTGCTATCAAAAAGCTCTTTTATCTCAGTTGTGTGGTGCTGCATCATATCAATCAGCTTATTTGAATCGGTGCCTAATCTTTGTGATAAGGCAATTATTTCGGTTAGTTTGTTTTGGTCGTAAAATGTCGGGGTTGTCATTTTTAATTATACCCTCTTAATGCGCTTCATGTTGATCAGCTCTCCTTGTCAGCCAGCAAATAAAACTCATGCAATTTCTTTCTTAGTATTTTTTTATCTATGAGCTTCGTCTTATATTCTGAAACAAGGGCAGGGGATAAATTTCTGCTTAAAGCATATTCAACTACCTCATCATCCTTGCTCT
>CAZKBD010000110.1:0-5175 GCA_964550945.1 uncultured Methanosarcinales archaeon | reverse complement strand
GATGGCAGACAAACTAAGATTGCCAGCATATATGATCCAAGAACACTGAATATGGGCGTTGAATTCTATAAGGGGCTTAAGAATTTCTTTTCCAACTACAGCTCTTTTACCAAAATCAGTATTGTGCCACCTTCTGATTTTGGCGAATATGGTTTTCCTTTTGGTGTTAATGCTAGATGGTGGGAAGGCAGTGATAATGTTGGTGATTGTTACAGGACAGGGGATATATATGCTCGAGCATTAATCCCAACTGATCCTCCATCATATGAGCAGTATAATGGGAAGCTAAATGAATTCAGAGCAAATTTAACTCGGGAAGTGAAAAATTTATTCCCTGATAAAGATTATGCACTGTATTTTGGGTATGGAAATGATGACAATCCAACAGATGGATTTTCTTATCAAGAAAGTGTTAGCTTTCTAGTAAACAATGGAATAGATATCCATTCTGCTCATGGTGGAGGTATTGATGTTATGGAAGTTCCTTTATCCAAGATTGTTATAAACAAGCCAGAAGGTTATGAGTTTACTCTTGAGGACACTGGCATTATCAACGGATATATGGCCTTAAAAAGGCTTTATCATGCAGCAAAATATGATGTAAAAGGATTAGTGTTGTATGTTGCTTTTCTTTTTGATGATTTTTATACCTATCATTTGTTGTATTCTATGGGAAATGATTCAGGATTATACACAGATAAAGAAATAAGTTTTAATGGCAGAAATAATTTAGGCTCATTAAGAAGCGATCACCTAGTTGAGAGTTATATTGATATTCCTGTTAATGGCACTACCGTGAATGGAGACATAAACAACCTTATAGGCGGCTGGGGTTATTATGAAGCTCCTTACGGAGACAAACAGAACTATGGCGTATTGGTTTATGTTGGTCATCTACTAGAAAATAGCCCTTATCCTCCAGATGTTGGTTATAGTTATTATCATCCAGAGTTTATGCGCCTTGTTGGCTCTACTACTACAGTTGCTGAAAGATGCATTGGCTGCGGGGATACTTCAAGATTTGGTCTAATCTGGAAACCTAATCTGGCAAAAGGTAAGGCTGTAATGAGAATATTCTTAGTTAATGGCCATAGTGAGATAATAGCAGAATTGCATCATTCTCCACTAATACTTAATATAGACAGCAAAATAGCAGGAAATGCTTCATTGTATAGACTAAATTATAATTATGGAGCTAACAATGTTTGTGGTAGGGAATTCAGGATGATCGGTAAAGCAACGAATAGTGAAACACCTGGACAAGAAATTGATATTGTTATAATAGATGAGTATAGGGGAAAGATTTTGGCCATAAATAAGACTGATACATCAGGTAATTTTAATATATATTTTAACGTGTCAAATTCAGCAGGAGAAGAAACACAATTTATAGTTCCAAGAGCTTATGTATATGTTGATAATGATGGTGACGGCATTAAGGATTTAGTTGCGTTACAAACTTTGCTTTTCACAAATGTAGGCGGCTATCCTGCTCTAGGAAATAAGTTTTTGAGCACTGTTCCAAACTGTAATTGGAGTAGTTAAAAAAATTGAAATGAAACTTAGATATGGTTATTGGGTTAAAACCAAGTAACCATTCCAGAATAGAAACTATTTTAAAGGTGGGTTTAATACCTATTCTATTATAGGGGGGTTTTAAAACGAGGAAAACAATTCCTTTGGTAACTTTATTCTTATTAGCTTTAGCTATTTCTGTATATGGGACTAATTGCGGCGGTTTAACATTGTGTAATTGTGGTGATACATTAACTCAGTCATACACTTTAACTGGTAACCTCACTAATTGCCCAAGCACTGGCTTGACAATAGGAGCAGATAACATCACTTTAGATTGCAAAGGCTATACGATTGATGGATTCAACTCCGGCTATGGAATAGACTTAAGCAGCAGGAACGATGTTACTATCAATAATTGTAATGTGAAGGAGTTTAGTGAGGGTATATTCCTCTATTCCAGCTCCAGAAACCAACTGATAAACAACACAGCTAATAATAACATTAATTATGGTGTTTATCTAAACTACTTCTCTAACAACAATAATATAATAGGAAATAACTTAGATAATAACAATAACTTTGGCGTTTTTTATTATTATTCCAGTTACAATATATTGGCAGGAAACAGCATAAGAAATAATAATTATGGCGCTTACTTGTATTACTACTCTGGTTATAATCTCTTATCTAATAATGATTTCTACAATAGTAGTAATTATGGAATTTATGTCTACTCTTCTTATTCTAACAATATCACTTCTAACAGGATTATGGGAAACAATTATGGTGTATATGTTGATTACGCATCTGATAATCTTTTATGGAACAATAATTTCACAAACAATAGCATCAATGCATATGAATCTTCCACTGGCTACTACTGGAATCTTAGCACTACAGGGAATTACTGGGATGATTTTGAAGAGAATTTGGGTTATCCGTATGATTACATCATAGCAGGGCCTGGTGATGGTGTTGATTATTATCCTTATGGAGGGATTGATAGAGTGCTTTGCGGCGGAGCAACTCAATGCCATTGCGGAGATACTTTAATTGCTTCTCAAACCATGAACTATAGTTTGTATAATTGTGGAGCTAATGGAATAATAATTGGTGTTGATAATGTCACGCTTGACTGCAATGGAAACACTATTGATGGAGACAATGAAGGGACTGACTCTGGGATATACCTCAACGGAAGAACTGGGATAGAAATCAAGAACTGCAACATAACTCAGTTTGACAGAGGGATTTACCTAGAGACAAGCTCTAACAACAGCCTTATTAATAATAAGGCTCTGGGTAATACTAACTATGGAATCTACCTCTATTCAAGCTCTAACAATAATAACCTTAGCAATAACATAGCAAACAACAACTACCAGTATGGAATCTATTTAAATGGTAATGAGAACAATCTGGTGAATAACACGCTCAGAAATGAGTCTAACGGGATATATATTACGTCTGGTTCTAGGAACCAACTGATAAACAACACAGCTAATAATAACATTAATTATGGTGTTTATCTAAACTACTTCTCTAACAACAATAATATAATAGGAAATAACTTAGATAATAACAATAACTTTGGCGTTTTTTATTATTATTCCAGTTACAATATATTGGCAGGAAACAGCATAAGAAATAATAATTATGGCGCTTACTTGTATTACTACTCTGGTTATAATCTCTTATCTAATAATGATTTCTACAATAGTAGTAATTATGGAATTTATGTCTACTCTTCTTATTCTAACAATATCACTTCTAACAGGATTATGGGAAACAATTATGGTGTATATGTTGATTACGCATCTGATAATCTTTTATGGAACAATAATTTCACAAACAATAGCATCAATGCATATGAATCTTCCACTGGCTACTACTGGAATCTTAGCACTACAGGGAATTACTGGGATGATTTTGAAGAGAATTTGGGTTATCCGTATGATTACATCATAGCAGGGCCTGGTGATGGTGTTGATTATTATCCTTATGGAGGGATTGATAGAGTGCTTTGCGGCGGAGCAACTCAATGCCATTGCGGAGATACATTAAATGATTCCCACATTATGAACTATAGTTTGTATAATTGCGGTTCTTATGGCTTAGTTATAGTTGACGTGGATAATATAACGCTTGACTGCAATGGAAACGCTATTGATGGGGACAACGAAGGAACTGACTCTGGGGTATACATCTACAAAAGAAGCAGAGTAACCATAAAGAACTGCCAGATCACACAGTTTGACAGTGGAATCTATTTAAGTTCCTCGTCGAATATTACCCTTGTTGACAATACAATATACAACAACACTGACTACGGAATATATCTGGCTTCCAGCAACTACAGCAATGTAAGCAACAACATAGTAAAAGATACTAAAGGGTACAATTACGGAATTTACCTTTGGTCCAGTTTGAATAATGTCTTGTATGGTAACTTGATTAGCAACAGTTATTATGGCCTCTATCTCTACTACGACTCTTCTGACAATACTATTTACAACAATTTCTTCAACAATACCTACAATGCCCTAGACTATAGCGTAAATAGTTGGAACATAACTAAGACATTGGGAACAAATATAGTTGGCGGTCCATGGTTGGGGGGTAATTTCTGGGATGATTACAATGGTTCTGACCTAGATGAGGATGGTATTGGAGATACAAAACTGCCATACAATTCTTCTGGGTATATTCAGTCTGGTGGAGATCATCTTCCTTTAGTATATTTCGCGCCATGCACTGATGAGGACCATGATGGATACAACAAAAGCAAGGCCGGTTGTGGTGTGGCAGATTGCAATGATATAAACCCAGGTGTATTCCCAGGTGCTACTGAAATATGCAACGGTGTAGATGATAACTGTGATGCTTCGGTAGATGAAGAGCCAGCAGTTTCTCAAAGCTGCCAAAATGGCTTGTATTGCGATGGCCAAGAAGTTTGCAGCAGCGGCTCATGTATCCAGGGAACCTCAATCAACTGTAATGATAATATCACGTGTACTGTTGATTCCTGCAATGAAGCAACAGACAACTGTAGCTATACGCTTGATCATAGCTCCTGTTCAGATGGCAATGACTGCACAAATGATGAGTGCACCCTCACCGGCTGCCAATATCCTAACAAAACTTTGGGAAATACCTGCGGCAGTTTTAGGGATTGCCCTTCAAATGCCTGCAATGGGTTCATAGCAGAGTTCTACCCAACAGATGGCCAAGATGTTTGTGACGGGCAGGGTTATTGTATTCAGCACAGCTGCAATTTAACAGGATCCCATTGCAGCGATAATGATCCGAATGATGGCATTAACACAATAACCTGCGGAGCACTGTGTGACAGCAACGCAGATTGCACACCCACTGACTGCGACTATCTTGACTCCTGTGTAGGAAGCGATTATTATGACTATGCTGATGTTCCTAATAACTGCTTAAGTAATTGCGGCTGCGAGGGTAATGCCTGTGGCACTCCAACTATTTATGAAGGTGACGCCAGATGTTCCATAACTTACTATCCAGATATTATTGTAGAGGATATAGCAATTAGAAGTGATGTTTGCGAAGGAGAAACAATAAAAATTAATGCAACAATAAAAAATTATGGAAATTATACCCTTAATGGATTCTATGTTAAGTATTACATAG
>CAZKBD010000109.1:2931-5217 GCA_964550945.1 uncultured Methanosarcinales archaeon | reverse complement strand
TTTAGGGGCTAAGGGATATAGAACTATAATAAATCCAAATATTATACCTGAAATAGCTAATTTAGAATTTGTTGCATTTATTGAGCCATCTCCAACTTTAACTACATTGCTTGATGAAAGTACACCAACTATTAGCGCTGATTATATAAGGGGTGGAAGTTATGATGGCTCAGGCATATCTGTCCAAATTATTGATACAGGTTATGAATCTAGTCATCAAGATCTACCTACACCAACTGATGCAGATAGTTATGTTGGTGCTAATCCTCTTGACGATAATTATTTTGGGCATGGAACTCATGTAGCAGGAATCCTACTTGGACGTGGAAACGCTAATAGTAAATACAAAGGTGTAGCTACAGGAGTTAGTGATATTTACATAGACCAAGTAGTAGATAATCAAGGTCAAGCATTACCTAGCGATATAATTGATGCGATGGAGTCAAGAACAACAGATGTTGCTAGTATGAGTCTTGGGTATGCTGAGACAGCATGCGAAGGAACTGATGCGATTAGTAGAGAAGTAGATGAAGAAGTTTATGATAATAAAAGGGTTTTTGTTATTGCAGCAGGTAATGAAGGTTTAACTTATAAGATACGTTATCCAGGATGTTCAAAAAACACTATTACTGTAGGTGCTACATGGGATGAAAAAACTGGAAGCCATGATGTTGATGATTATTGGGATGATACTAGCGGAGGACCTACAGGAGATGAAAGAAAAAAACCAGATATTAGTGCACCAGGCTGTGATATATATTCAGCCGATTATCAAGATAATGATGGCTACGTATCCAAATGTGGAACAAGTATGGCAACACCACATGTTTCTGGCTTAGTTACTACATTACTTGATCATTATTCCTTCCTTGAGGAGCGTCCAGATTTAGTAAAGGCATTGCTTATAACAAATGCCATAGACCGTGGGAATCCCAATAAATATGGTGCTGGTAAAGTAGATTCTTATCTTGCTCACTGGGTTTTAGATTATTCTGACGGTTGGAAATGGTCATATGGAGGAACAAACAATGTAAGCGAATCTGCTTATCATTTCTATAATATATCTGTACCAGATGATACTGATAAGTTTATTGTAACTCTTGTTTGGAATGAACCTCCTGCTGATTTTTTAGCAGATTCAGCAGTATTAAACAATTTGGATTTATATATAGATAAGGGTGGGGATTTAAATGGATGTTATAGTGGCGAAGAAAACAGTGCTTCAACTGTGGATAATGTAGAGAGGGTAGTTTGGGATGATCCTGGGGAAGGTTATTTTAAAGTGAAGGTATGCCCCACAAATATATCTACGGGTTCTTCTCAGCAATATGGCATCATATTTCTTCGTATTAGAGGAGATCCAACACCCACCCTAAGTGTTTCAGTTAGTGCAAGTGACACTAGCGTTAATATTAATGAGGACTTTACAGTAACTGCAACAGTTTCTCCTGGATCCTATGTAGCCTCAGGCGTGTATTCTGAAATAACTTTACCAAGTGGGGTAAATATACAATCAATGGAAACTACAAGGGAAGATGGAGTAACAATGACATATGGTTCAGACGACGATAGTGTGTTGGGCGATATTCGTTGGGATGATAGCAGATCTGTAACATGGACGTTAAGAGCAATTACTAGTGGGGCAAAATCAATAAGTGTATCTGGTGACGGTAGTAATACCCAAGAAGATTCTGATAGTGTTCAAGTAACTGTTTTAAAACAAAACGGTGAATCCTGCACCCAAGATCCAGAATGTAGCAGTAATAACTGCGTAACAGCAATAAACTCAGGAAGCAAGTATTGTGCAGCAGCAGGAAAAGAATGCTCAAGAAGCGGCTATGACCCTGGTTATGATACAGGAGACGAATATGGAGCTTATATTTGCAAAGGTGATGATTTAGGAGGACAAGAATGCAATTCTGGTAATGCTTGCCATGAATATGGAAGCAAATATTGTAATGGAGTTAATGATTGGGTAACTGATAATGGAGGAGATTCAGAAGGACAAGATGCTAATTGTAATATTTGTGTAGTTTGCAGCAGTGGAACAGGAGATACACCATCTTGTTCTAGTAATATAGCAGCCCATAACCAAGATACAACAGGAAGCAACCAATGCACAGCAACTTGTAAAGAATGTGATGGCTCTGGTAATTGTGCAAATCAAGCAACAGATAATGATTATTTTAGTCAATGTGGAGCAGTAGAATGTGATGATGGTGCCTCACCATCATATTATTACGGTTGGAGTAGTTTAACTTGTTATTATAGAGAAGATGAAGTAGA
>CAZKBD010000109.1:0-2921 GCA_964550945.1 uncultured Methanosarcinales archaeon | reverse complement strand
TGGTGCTTGTAATGGAAATGGCAATTGTAAAACAGCATCAGATTATTGCCCTTCAAATCTACAAGATGGCAGTTCAGGAGTTAGCTGTGATTGTGTAGAAGCACAATCTGATTGTAATGGAACAACAATAGGTAGTTGTGATAATAATTTATGTGATGCTCCCCCAACAGTAACCTTAGTAAGCCCCTCAAACAACAACATCTCAACAACAGGCAACATTCTTTTCAACTGCTCAGCAACCGATGATAATGATTTAGATAATATAACTTTATACCACAACATAAGCGGAACATGGCAAGCTGAAGAAACAAAAACTTTAACAGGTACAGCAGATTATGAAACCTTTACAATAAATAATATTCCAGATGCTACTTTTTTTATTTGGAATTGTTTAGCTTATGATAATGCCTCGCAGTCTGATTGGGGAAATACTAATTATACAACCAAAATTAACATTACTGAAGTTATAGCAAACATGAGCATAAGCTCTTTACAATCAATTTATTCCAATAACACACTACGTGTTTTTGAGTTTGATATAGAGAATAATGGCAACATTGGTATTAATAATATATCTTGGCAGTTAGACACAGGAGATTCTTACATTATTAATAGTACACAAAACATTAGTTTGGATTCTAATGAAGATGTTTTTATTTTTGCAGAATATAACTATTCTGGTGATGGAAGCTATGTGGTAATGGTTAATGCTACAAATGGCAGTGTTTCAGCTCTGGGAACTCTTAATGTTGAAATTGGCGACTTATTAATAACCTCTTTTGACGATTTGGATGTAAACGGATTGAATGTTGTTTTTGAAGCTATTGTCCAGAATAATCTTGAAAATGACAATATAACCAATATAAACTGGTCATTAACAACTGATGATGGTGAAATAATAAACGCAAGTGACTTATTTGATTTGGAGGCAAATGAAACAATATTTATCTATGTACAAAACCAATACAGTTCTGGAGGCACTTATAATCCTTCTTTTACCGTATCTAATCCAACTTATTCAGACACAAAAACAGCTTCTGTAACTACAAACAGCCAGCCAGCAATAACTGCAATTCCAGATATAATCTTTAATGAAGATGCCTACAACGACAGCTTGGATTTGGATGAGTACGTAATCGATGCAGAAGATGATGATGTGGATTTAACATGGACTTATTCAGGAAATACAAATATTGTTGTTAATATTGATGAAACAACACATTTAGTAAACTTTACCGCTATTGGAAATTTCTCAGGAAGTGAAAATATTAAATTTACAGTAAATGACACTTCAGGCTTAACAGATAATGACACTATTTTAGTCACAGTAAACCCAATAAATGATGCGCCAAGCTTTAATTCAAGCAACCCTGTCCCAAGCTTAAAATGGCCGGAAGACACTATAAACAGCACCATTAACCTGACAAGGCATTTCTATGATATTGATAATGCTAATTTAAACTTTACAGCTTCAAACACAGAAAACGTGAGCATTTATATTGAAAACATAACAGGAAAAGTCAACATAACGCCAAATGCAAACTGGTCAGGAATAGCCTATGCTATATTTACAGCAATAGACAATACAGGATTAACTGTAAGCGGCAATAACCTAACTCTTAATGTAACATCAGTAAATGATGCTCCTACATTTACAGGGGATATTCCAGAATGGAAATGGCCTGAGGATATAATAAACATTTCTTTGGATTTAACACAATACTTTAGCGATATTGATGGAGATTCTTTGAAATACAATTATACCTTATTGAATAATATAACCATTTCAATAAACAATGATACCGGAATTGTAACATTAACTCCTGATGGAAACTTTACTGGTGTTAGGAATACAATATTTACAGCCATAGACATAGGAAATTTAACAATACCAAGCAATAATGTAACATTAAATGTGACACCAGTAAATGATCCTCCAACAATTGATACATTTACACCTACAGAATTAACCCCAACAATAGTCCTTGGCAATAGCTTAACATTTAACCATACATCAAGCGATGTAGATGGAGATACATTAGCTTATAGCTGGAAGCTCGATTCAACAGAAAAAAGCACAGAGCAAGGATGGAAATACACTCCAATAAGCAATGAAATTGGTACCCATAATGTTACATTAAATGTTTCAGATGGAACTGTAGCTATAGGCATGCAGTGGAATGTTTCTGTTATAAACCAGTCAGATATTGATGTATATGACTTCTCAGTTTTGAATCAAAATTCAACAGTAACCATATTTGGATTTAATATAAACAACACAGGAAACAGCTTAATGTTAGGAATTAACTGGAGCCTGAATACTGGACAGGAAACGATTACAGCTACTAACTTATTCAGCTTGCAGCCAAATGAAAGCATGTTTATATTTGCTGGCTACAATTACACAACAACTGGGGAATATACTATAACTGCATCAGCAACAAATAAGACTCATACAGATTCAGAAACTATTGCAATAGATGTTCCAGATATTGAAGTAAGCAATGTGTCAGTATTAAATATAAGCGGAACTAAAAGAATTTTTGAAATTGTTATAGAAAATACCCTATCAACAAACCTGACAAATGTAAATTGGACTTTTGATACAAAAGATAGCTCTGTAATCAATGCAATAAATAATGCTTTATTGCAGCCAAATGAAAAACTATTTGTCTATCTGGATTACAACTTTACCACAACAGGAGTATTTAATGTCAATGCGACAGCAAAGAATGGGACTTTAAGCGATTCTAGAAATTTGACAATAGCAGTAAGCTGATTCTTAAATGTTTTCAAAAAGGTTTTTAAATACCATAAAGTAACCTTAAACCATGCAAGTTGTAATCTTATGCGGGGGCAAGGGGACAAGATTAAGTGAATATACTGAAGAAATCCCTAAGCCACTGGTAGAAGTAGGCAAT
>CAZKBD010000108.1:0-5217 GCA_964550945.1 uncultured Methanosarcinales archaeon | reverse complement strand
CTGCTTTTTCTATTTCTAGATCAAGCTCTTTAACCTTTTCTTTTACATCAATGCTTTCCTGGATAATCTCTTTTATCATTTGCTCACCTTTAGTATGAACTATTCATACCATAGGTAAAAACAGGCAATATATAAATCTTTTGGTTTTCTGTTATATCACCTAAACATGTATAGAAAACTTTATAAAGTATGACAATTTCATACTCTTATCATGAAAAAGCCAAAAATAGCTATTTCTCTCGATCAATCCCTGCTTAGCCTTGTGGACAGCAAGGTTGATGGCTCTGTTATAAGGTCGAGAAGCCAGGCAATTGAGTTTTATCTTAAGAAAGGGCTGAAAGAGGCAAGCATTAATATAGCTGTTTTGTTGATAAAAGGGGAGCACCAATTATTATCTCTTAAAAAAATTAAAGGCCGTTCTTTGCTAAACCAGCAGATAGCTCTTTTTCAGAATAATGGCATAAGCAAGGCATATATTGTTACCCATCACACAGGGAATATCCATCTGTTGCTTAATGAGATTTCAGACGCAAAAATTGAGGTCAAGGTTATTGAAAAAGAGGTTAGCGGTAATGCAAAAGCCCTGTTTTCTATCAGGGATCTATTGAAAGCTAGTTTTGTGGTTATGAGCGGCGATACCTATAATGATTTTGAATTGGATAATATGGTCAAAAAGCACATTGATTCAGATAAATTGGCAGCTATCGGCTTAATGTCTAGGGCCAAGCCTTCTGAGTATGGGGCCGCGGTTTTAGATGGTGATTTAGTTGTTGATTTTCAGGAAAAGCCAAAAAAATCAGAGACGCATATAGTCAATGCAGGAATCTATATCTTCAAGCCAGAAGTCTTTGAGCTGTTCAGCAAGGACACTATATCCATTGAAAGGGATTTATTGCCAAGGATAGCTAGGATAAAACAGCTTGTTGGCTATTTTACCCATGGCGAGTATTTTCATATTGGTGAAAAATGATAATAAACAACAATCTTATGATACCCTTGATATTATTAATTACTCTGATATTATATTTTTTGAAAAAAGGGTTTTACAAGTATTATGATATAAGGTCTATACTTTTGGCGCTGTTATTTATGTTTTTCAGCGTGCTTTTTGGGTTTATAGGGCAGACTTACGCTTTAATCGTGATACAACATGGTTTTTTAGCATTATCAGCGTCTTTTTTTGCAATTGACGCGTTTAAAAATAAGCCGCTTAGTTAAAATGGACACACTGCTGGCATTTATCGATGTGATTGGATTGGTTTGCTTTACAGTTGCCTATCATTACTCCTTTAAAAATTACAAGATTAAGAAACCGTCTGCAGAAGTAGCAGGTATCTACTGCTCCTCAATGGGCATTGGTATTTTATTGTTTGTAGCTTTGTCATTAATTGCTTTTAATTTTTTTGTTCCTTTGTTTGAGCTGGTTTTTTCCCATCTATTGACTTTTATGATTGGCTTATTGACTGTTTTGATAATTATCAGGTCTTATTAGGAGGTAAATCAACAGGGGCACAGGCGCCTAGGATTTCTACTGGGCTACTGGGCCTCCAAAAAGTAAATTTTAAATATATGGCCTAATTTTTGCTAGAAATATGAAGAAAATATTAATGCTCCTTATTATTGCTTTGATATTGGCATTTCCAGCAAATGCTAAGCCGGAAGATGTTGAAGTAGGGTTGTATATCCTAAATCTTGGAAAGTTTGATGTTGCAACAGGCTCTTTTACAGCTGATTTTTATTTATCAATGAAATGCAATAGCAATTGCTCGGCTGAAAATTTCGAGTTTATGAATGGCAGGGCTGCAAGCGTGGATAAAATAACCAACACTCCAACTGAGAAATTTTATAGGATTCAGGCAAACCTCAACAGCCCAGTTGACTTAAAAAATTTTCCTTTTGACAAACAAAAGATGCAAATCATCATAGAGGATAAAGAAAAGGTAGTTGATGAGCTTGCTTACATACCTCTAGAATCTGAAAGCGGGATTGATGACTCAATAGCCTTTGCAGGATGGAATATTGATGGTTGGGAAGCAAAAACCCTAGAACATAACTATAAAATCTATGATGAGGTATACTCTCAATATATATTTACAGTTGATATATCAAGGATACCAATCAATTCCTTTATGAAAACCTTCCTGCCGGTTATATTTATCATACTCATCTTGATGTTCAGCTTTGTAATGGACCCAGATAAGATAACTACTAGGCTTACTGTGGCAACTTCAGGCCTTATTGCAGCAGTAATGTTCCATATCTCAATCTCAAACCAAATCCCTCCTGTTGGTTATTTGACTATTGCAGATAAATTCATGATTCTCACTTATTTTGTCATTCTTGCTGCAGTTATCATTGATGTGATACTTCTGGAATTAGTGGAGCTAAAAAAGACAGAGCTTGCTGAGAAAGTACATAGAAGGACAGAGTATTCAATATTTATCGCAGTGCCTTTAATCTATTTAGTATTCTTTTTGGTTGTTATGCTGGGCTGAATTTGGGAGATTCATTACGGACTTAACATCCTTACTTTTAATCAATTCTGTATAGCCGACTATATCTTACGGGTGTCTGTATTGTGGGGCTTAAACCTAATCGGGTAAATGAGTTTTACGAAAGTTTTATATAGTAGTTTATACTACACTAATGTAGTAGGAGATATATAATGGTTTATTTTACCGAAATAGAACCGACCGAACATTATCTTGAAGAACATGAAGAAGATGTTCCTTGGGATAAGGTTGTAGAAATCATATTCAGTACTAAAAATCCACGAAAGAAAGACGATAAATTTGAGATTGAAAAAAATGGCTATTACATCTTGTTTGAGATCAAAAACCATATTTTGTACGTGATTAATGCAAAGAAGCAAGGTGATTAAAAATGAACTGCCCGAGATGTAATTCAAATTTAAAAAAGGTAGAGGTTAAAGTACATGGGGCTACAAGTAAAGCGGTTAGTTATCAGTGCCCAACATGTGACTATTTTGAATTTGAACCGCTATCTTCTCAAAAAGTGGTCCAAGAACTGAGAGAAACCCCATTGAAGATAAAACAGAAAATAGTCAAATTATCTCAAGAGCGGTTAGGCATCTATTTTAACAGCCATGTTGTGAGAAGCCTTAATCTTAAAAAGGGTGAGGAGCTTTATATTTCTGTGCCTGATAAGAAGCATATTTTGCTGGAACTTGGGAATTGATGCTGCATTACGTGCAAGAGTAGCTCCAACACAAATATCAGCTGTTTCTCTATCAAAAGAAAAAGCACATGTTTCTCATAATTAGGGTTGATCTCAATTTCGTAAGGGCACACGCAAAATAGTATAATTTAAATAACTTTTAAGATATATTGTTTACTGGGGTGGTAATATGGACTATTACTGTACAATATGTAAGAAGGAGATTACTTCAGCTGAGCATGATTTTTCTTTAAAAAATTTTGGTAAACCCTTATGTAGACCGCATCAAAATAATTCTAATGAAGGATTAACAAAAAAGGAAAATAGATATAAGGAAGGTATGATAAAAGGCAGAATTGCTGAAACATTAATTGAAGAATTATTTTTATCTTTAGGATATAATGTTTTCAGATATGGAATGGAAAATACAGTCCCTGCAATTACAAAACTTCTTCAAGATGTTAAAAGTGAGGTTGCAGATACGATAAGAAGAATGCCAGATTTTGTAGTTCAACATCCTATACGAAAGGACGTGTATTTTATAGAGGTTAAATTTAGAAAAAGCGGAGAATTTGACATTAATGATAGATCATTGATTAATTACCCTTATGAAAACGCATATTTTATTGTTGTCTCAAAAAATCATATTAAATGCATCACGTATAAAGAATTAAAAGAAGGAAAGAAAGTGACGTCAAAATCAATGAACTATCTTGGAAATAGGAAAGAATTTGATTTGGACAAAGAAACAATCATTCAGTTTTGTGAGTTTGCTGTAAAATTTTTTAGTGAAGTGTAGGATGAGCAAGAATGAGAGCGCAGTGTGGGCAACTGAGCTTTAGCGAAGGAGAAGTTGATTATTTTGGCCACTTTCTTTTTACAGTAAAATAAGCAAGTACAAAAAATAGAACAACACCAATACTTGTAATAGTATTGCGCATCATTGGTGCATCGTAATAAAGTACTAATAAAAATGTCATTGTAGAACTGTATATGCCTGCGATAAAATTTAGGTGAAAACTAAGATGCCTCTTTTTATCTCTAAGTAAGAATTTTACTATCAATTGTCCAACAACATAAAAAGTCAAAAGAAGAAACAATATCAACAGAACATCTACAACTGTTGCGAAAAATTCTCCTAACTTTGTTGGATCTATCCACCTATTAAATGATATATCTATTGTTAGACTAAAAAAAATCCCCATACATAATCCTGAAAATAAGCCTGCAATGACACTTAAATAAAAATCCTTCAATCTTCCCCTATATGTTCTGAGGAACGACTTAACTTTTTTTAAGCACATAAAGTGAATATGTCCTTTAAGGTATAAATAACTTTTGGCCAAGATAATCAATTGCAATTAGCTTATGTCCTAAAGGCTGTTATACGTAGCGAACCTTTGATGGTGAGCGGAGTTTTTCTCCAACCGATACGTTCTCAAGTCAGCGTCTTAAAGCACGAAGTGCAATAAAGAAATAGGTTAATAAGGTGACAATTTTTGATTATTTCACTAAACTATATCACTTGGGTTATACTTATACTTAGATTACCTAACGATTTGTTTATGGGAGAGATACTAACTGTTATTGGTTTATTAATAATTGATTCTATAGGAAGGCGTTTACATTGTTCGAAATTATTGTTTGTTTCAAGCATACATAAATCATAAGGGCTAAATGTACTTATGCCTATTGGATCAAAAGGAATCATATCTTTTTCTGAAACGTTAAGGGGGTTATCAGGTATGATGATTAAACTAAATTTTTTTATTTGTATTGGGGAAAAAAAGAAACCACTAAAGTTTTTTGAAAATTCACTTGACTTCAAATTAAGGTCGTACCTGCAATAACCGCAGCGATATTTTTTGCATTCTTGTCGAGGAGCATAGAGTCTACCATTTACTATATAGGTTTTAATAAAACATTGAGCAGTAGTAGAAATATCCATGGGGTCACATATAAAGTCTTTATTCCCGTTATGGGTTTAATACCCCGCAGCTTGCTGCGGTTGGGATAGGCGATGCCAATATTTCGTTTTAT
>CAZKBD010000107.1:0-5251 GCA_964550945.1 uncultured Methanosarcinales archaeon | reverse complement strand
TATTCAACTTCTATAAGAAACAGCATAGAAATTAGCTAATCCTGTCCCACATCCAATTGGGTGGAAACATATTTAAATAATCAACAATTCCCCTTATTCTATGGAAAGCGTTTTTAGTGAAATGTATGAATCTGATCCATCATCTGCTGCATTTGCACAGGCTTATTTTTCACATCTGAAAGGCATATTTGACAAAGTCGATCCTAAAAGTGTAGAGGCAGTAGCAGATACAATGTGGCAAGCTTATACTGAAAACAGACATTTCTATTTTATGGGCAATGGAGGGAGTTTTGCAACAGCATCTCATTGCGTCAATGATTTTGCCAAGGGAACTGGTGTGGAAGGAAAAAGGAGATTAAGGGTAATTCCTCTGACAGACCCTGCTGCTTTGACTGCATATGGCAATGATGATGGTTATGAGTTTACTTTTATGAGGCAGCTTGAGCCTCTTTTGGAGCCAGGTGATGTGGTAACTGGCATAAGCGCAAGCGGTAACTCTCCTAATATTGTGAAAGCGATTGAATATGCTAATACCAGAGACGCAAGAACAGTTGCTTGGGTTGGTTTTGAAGGCGGTAAATTGGTTAGTCTTGCTAAGCAGGCAATATTGGTCCCGACAGCTAGAGGAGAATACGGTCCTGTAGAGGATGTGCATATGGTACTAGACCATCTTTTAGTGAGTTATCTTCATGAAAGAATATCAAGAGAAGGACCCAATATTTAATCATTAGATTCTTATAAATTTCTTTCTCCCATAATAAGCTGCACTAGGGTTTTGTAGTCTCTGTAGTCAGGAACAAGTATATGGGGATTGTGTTCTTCAATCCTGCTTCTATTGAATCCAGCAGATAGAATTCCAAATGAATTTGGTAGTTCAGCAACAACACCTACTTTTATGACATTAACATTAGGATAATCTCCGGCAATGTTATTGGCAAGCTCCTGCTCTATCCAGGAATCTCCGCCTACAACTAATGTTCCAGGTCTGCCATCCCTGCCGCCTAGCTTTTCGTCTAAAGCTTTCCTGAATGAATCTTCTTTGCCCCATTTTGGATTTTTATCATCTGCACCTTCAACAAACTGAAGAAATTGAGGGTATAATCCAACAACTTTTAAGTCATCTATTACTGGATCTCTGTCTGTTCCGCTAGCTGCAAAAAAATAAGCTCCTCTAGCATTCCATTCTCCCAAATATTCATGCACATAAGGAACTAAAAAAGGTGAAGCATCTCCTGTTCTTGCAATCTCTGCTTTTCGTTCATCAACAGCACGTTCTAACATCCCGGTATATGCCCTTTTTATTTGAAAAGGATCATACCTTGTTCCTGTGTGCTGTTCTATCCATTCAGAAGCCCACTGACATTGACGTAAAGTGGGATGTCCGGTTAGAATTTGAACATTTTCTCTTATTACATCTAATATATCTTTGCCTGCTATCTTGTCTGGCATTCCGGCTGCTATAGCATAAGCATGAATTGTAGAAAGCTGCCAATCTGCCCAGAATTTTCTCAAAAGAGTCAATGTTCCGTCTACATCAAATCCTACTAAGAGATCTCCTAGTTCACGAGAATGCGGCGTAAATTGATTAACTATCTCAATAGCAGTCCCTTCTATTGTTGGATGGATATACGATGGAATTTCTTGCATTTTCTAGCCAGAGTAGGCCTTAATTTAAATGTTTTTTGTTTTTATCACTACGATAAAATAGTCATTTACCAAAATGTTTTTAAATGAAACAACACTCACCTCTAAATGGGGGATTAATAATGCCATATCCTATATTTGACAGGTCAAGGTTAACTACACGGCCTTTAAACGAGAGGGTAAATGAAACTGATGTTTCTGTAATGATTGATCCTAGTTCTCAGCCGCCTGATATATCAGAAGAGCATAAAGGAACAATCGGTATGCTTGCTGATAGGATTATAGAAGCAAAAAAGAATGGCAGCGCAGTTATTATTGCTTATGGAGCTCATTGTTTTAGGAATGGAAATTCTCCTGCGTTGATCAGGATGATGCAGGATGGGTTTATAACCCAATTAGGAACAAATGGTGCAGGCTCAATCCATGATTGGGAAATGTCATATCAAGGAGCAACATGCGAAAGTGTTGAACGATATGTTAAAGAAGGCCAGTTTGGCTTGTGGACAGAGACTGGCAGATATATCAATCTAGCGGTTCTTGCTGGCGCAGCTCAAGGCAAGGGTTATGGAGAATCATTAGGGGAGTTTATTGAAACAGGTAAATTTTTTATGCCTAATAGGGTGGTTCTTGAAAGGAAATTAGGAGAGCTAGGCGAGTTAGGAGATTTGTTGAACACAGAAGGAGTTCTTGGCAGAGAAGTTAGGCTTGATTACCAACATCCGGAGTTTAGCCTGCTTGCTGCGGCATTTAGATATAGAATCCCTTTGAGCGTGGGTGTTGGAATTGGCAATGATATTACTCATACAAGCCAATATTGTGATTTTGCAGCTATTGGAAAGGCGTCAGGCAGAGATTTCTTAACATTTACACATTCTAAAGAGAAACTTGAGGGGGAGGTGTTCATCTGTATTGGATCAGCAGTCATGGGGCCAATGATCTATGAGAAGGCTCACTCAATGGCTAGAAATCTAGCTTTGCAACAAGGAGCTGCTCCTGATAATAACCTCATTGTAGTTTGCGATATCCAGCCAATGACACACAATTGGCAAAATGGCGAACCTGGAAAAACGCAATCAGATTACTATTTGAGGTATCATAAAACATTTAGCAGAATGGGCGGCCAATTTGAATACCTTCAAATGGATAACAGGGCGTTTGTCCAAAATCTTTATCATGCTATTGAAGAAAGAATGAGGCGAGATTTGTGAATGAAGAAATATTAAGGCAATTATTGGATAAATTCAAGGATGTTAGAGTTGCTGTTGTTGGTGATATTTTTCTTGATGATCTGGTATTTACTAATTCAAGCGAGAGAAGGGAATCTGAGGAGAACCAAGGAGAGCCAGTGTATATCATAGACAGAAGAGAATCTACACCTGGAGTGGCTGGGACAATTACAAATAACCTTAGCGCTTTAGGAGTGGGGAATATATATGTAGTAACTGTGATTGGTGATGATGGAAATGGCGCTGTGCTTAGAAAAGGATTAGAAGCTACAAGGGTGGATACAAGTTATGCTGTTGTTTCAAATGGTTTTAAAACATGGACATATCACAAGTTGTTTGAGGATGGCAAGGAGGTATTTAGAGAAGACACAATGCCAAGACAGCCTTTGCCTGCAGGTTTAGAAGAGGGAGTTATCGCTAATCTTAGGGCATTAGTTCCTCAAGTTGATGGAGTAATAATCTCAGACCAGGTAGTTGAAAGAAATTATGGGGTTATTACAGACAAAGTTAGGGCTGAAATTGCTGTATTAGCAGCTCAATATGGAGACAAAATATTTTTTGCAGACTCAAGAGTGAGGATTGGAAAATTTGAGCATGTTATGATCAAGCCAAACGAATGCGAGGCTGCGAATGCAATCGAGCAGGGCAGATATGATAGACATGATATTATAGATAGGAATGTTACTCAGACAAGCGGATCTGAACTATATGAAAGAACTCACACGCCTGTTTTTTTAACAGTTGGAAATGAAGGCGCATTGCTTTTTTATGGATCTGGATATTCTCATATACATGGATTGCCAGTTAGAGCAATTGATATAACTGGTGCAGGAGATAGCTTTACAGCAGGAGCAGTTCCTACAATGTGCCTTGGTGCGGGTAGAGTAGAGGCAGCACAATTAGGTGTTCTTGTTTCATCTGTTACAGTAACAAAGAAAGGAACAGGAACAGCTTCTCCTGAAGAGGTTTTAGGAAGATACAGGGAGTTTAAAGATCTTTTTATGGGTTAACAGAGAAAGAATAGCTGATTTTGCCATCTATTTTCTCTTTTATCTGCTTTGCAAGCTCTGCCATATCTTTCTTTTTAGGGTGGCCTAATTTTACAGCTTTCATTAAAACCCCATAGGCATTCCTGTAGTCTTTGATTTTTATGTAGGCCAGAGCCAGATTGTTATAGGCGTTTTCAGCTCTTGGATTCAGCTCTAATGCTTTTTTATAGTGGAAGATCGCTTTTTCATTATCGCCTTGTTCATCAAATGCCACAGCCAGATAGAAATGGGTTGAGCTGTCATTAGGGGTTTCTTTTAGATACCTCTCAAAATATTCTTTAGCTTTATTGAATTCTTTTTTGTCAAAGAAATCCTTGCCTATTTCAAAATTATTCTTCTCTTTTTTGGCGTTCTTTAATAATCCTGAAAACTCTTCTTTCCATTCTTTTGCGATCATCTCCCAATCATATAATTCTTTAATACTCTTTTTTCCTATTTCACTCAATCTTTTCCACTCATCTTCATCTTTTAACAGATCAATGACAGTTTTTACAAATTTAGTTTTGTATTCTTCAGAATAAGGATTTCCTTCAATCAATATGCCCTGCTCAACTGTTTCTGTTAAAGCCCCTAATTTTGATGTGACAATTGGAACGCCTGCTGCCTGAGCTTCAATAGCAGCGATGCATGATGTTTCTGGAAATTTATTGGGGTAAACAAAAAGGTAAGAGCTCAGCAATTCATTGGCCAGCTCTTTTTGTGTTATGCTTCCTCTTAAAAAAACGCCTGGCTGATTGGCCTTTTTGTATATATTCTTGTATGATTTCTTGTCTTCTTCTTCAGAGAGGGTGTAGGTTTTCATGCTGCTGAAGATATGCAATTCAGCGTTTGGAATCTCTTTTTTTATTAAATGGAGTATGTCTAAAAGAATATCCAAGCCGCGGAAAGGGGCGCTTGTATAAATTAATTTATTCTTATTTTTATTAACACTTAACTCAAAGCCATTAATATCAACTCCGTTTCTTGTTGTAAAGAATTTTTCTTTGGGTATTTTAAAATAATTAGAGATGTTGTTTGTTTGGAAATTGCTAACAGTGATTATTTTGCCTATTTTTGAAAGGATGCTTTTTTCCATCAAAGCTTTCAGGAAAGGCTGGTTATAGTCATCTTCTGTCCAGAATAGGCTTATCTTCGAGTTTATGCTGTTGTTGAATATGTCTAAGAATCTGACGGCAATGAAAATGTCAGTCTCTACTTTAGGGTCAAACTCTTCGAATTTTTTATATTCAACATTATTATAGGTTCCTGGCTTGTCGCAATTATTAAACACTGTTACCTTGAAATCTAGTTTAGCTAATTCTTTAGCGATATAGATAAGGGCAGTCTCTGTTC
>CAZKBD010000106.1:0-5427 GCA_964550945.1 uncultured Methanosarcinales archaeon | reverse complement strand
TTGAAAAATAAAATAAAAAAAAGAAAGAAACTACTGCGTTTAAGCAGTTGTTGTTGTAGTTGTTGCTGCTGCGGTTACTTCAGATACTTTGCTTGTAGCAGTTGTTACTTCAACTTTCTTGCCCTTTAGGTCTGCTGCATTATCCTTGTAGTTTGCAAGTACAGTTGTAGCGGCTCTTGTATCAGCAGCTGAATAACCAGCAACTAATAGCGCTACTTTGCCATTGTCAAACTCGACCAATTGGATCAAGCCTTTTCCTGCCTCAAATCCTGCTGCGCAATCAGCTGGATTTCCTAAGGCATCGGCAGCTCTTGGGTTAGCACATGGCCCACCAACTATGATGGTATTTTGTGCTTTTACATCTGCTACTTCGCTAGCAAGCTTTGTTGCGCCAACTTCTATCTTGTTTATTGTCACTGACTCAGCAGATTCTCCGCCTGTTGAGGTTGTTACAACACCGCCTAAGACATAGACATCTGCTGTGGCTTCTGATCCAGGGTATTCAATTGTTATGGTGTCTTGGTTGCCGCTTGTGTCCCTCTCTACATAAGTTCCCCAGTCGGTATAGGCTGTCTCTTTATAGGTGTCTGTATCCCAAGCTTTCATTGCGAATCCTGGAGATGTTGATCCTGGAGTTCCAATCTGCAGCCTTGTTCCGTCGTGAGTAATGCTGACGTTCAATTGGTGGACTGTTGTTGAAGAATCCTGTTGTCCGTCTTCGTCTTCAAGGATTAATGTTCCATTAAAAGCTGTGCCTGTTTCTGTTGATTGCATACCCGTAGCGTTATGTGCTGCCCATTTGATTACAGCTTCGTGCTCTGTGTAGAATGTAGAGTTTTGTCCACCGGTGAAAGAAGTACTCATAGTTGGTACACTAGGTTCGCCATCAGTGATGTCTGTTAGTCCTACAGCGTCTTCAGCTGCATTCACTGTTACTGTAAATTTGTTTCCATTTTTGTAGAAGTCAACTGCTCCACCACCATTTGTGTATGAGTGCTTAGTTTGCTTGCTTGTTGCAAAATCCTTTAAGTAAAGATAGTTGCTTGTGGCGTCAAATTTGTCTACTTCAACTAAGTGGCTGTATTTATTCTTCTCTACCAGGAAGAAGCAGTTTTTTGGTACACTAGTGACTGCTCCTAACTCAACTACGCTAATATTCTTAGCTGCATCTCCTTTTGCAAGAAGAATGTTTCCACCGGTATAGTAGAACAAATCCAATGATGTTTCTTCTCCATCTTTGTTTTTTGCTGAGAATTTATACTTGTTATCTCCATTAGGGGATAGTTTTATTGTGTCTTTGTCATTAAGGTTGACTCCTCCAAGATAGAAGTCCAGGTTACTCAATAGTATATCCTTCTCATCAGCTGATAATTGCTCTGATAGTTTTCCACCTACTGGCACATAATAATCGTCTCCTGCTTCCCACCATATTTCGATAGAGCTTATCTCTACGTCACCAGTTGAATTGCTACCTGTTATATCCGCAACTAAATCTGTAACTGAATCTCCGCTCATATATAGTGTTCCAGTGATGTTACCCTCTATGTTATCTTCAATGCTCATTTTTTGCGCACCAAGATAAAACTCAATCTGGTCTTGGGTTACATCTCCTGCTTCGTTTGGCATAATGGATTTAATTCCAAGCTCAGTTCCATCAGTCATTTTATATGACCAAGGATATGAACTTTGGCTTGGCTCTCCCATTTCGTCAGTTGTTTCTCCATTTATGGTTAACTTTGCAGTTCTTGTACCTGAGTCTGTAATAATGTCAACTTTTGTGACATAATCCTTGTCGTTTATCTTTATTGTTTTTTCTTCTCCTTCCTGCATTGTTCCTGACCAAGCACCGCCCATTAAATCCAAAGTAAGTATTCCATAAGGTCGTTGTACATTGCCGCTGCCAGTAAACTCCGTATTAACAATAGTATACTCTTTTCCTAAAATAGATAGTTTCTTGTTGTCTAAATCGTCTAGATCGTTACTTGAGTCGATGTCTGATTTTAGTGATGTTGGGAATTGCAGTTTCCAGGCATATGCTTCGGTTCCATCTGGGTCTGTAGCAGTAGCAAGATCCGAATAGAACTTAAGATAGAATGCTGGGTCATCTGGAGATACATCATCTGTTGTGTATGTTACAACCGAACCTCCACCGCCGCCACTGCTTGCGCCAAGTTGCAAGTATTGCTTATAAGTATAGGTTCCTTTTTCGTTGCTTATTGTGCCGTCTGATAGTGCCTTTAAATCATTGCTATCCAAAATTTGCTTTACATCGCTTAGATTCTGGTTTAAGTTTAGACTATCTCCGCTTGCCTTAACCAAATAAGAATCTCCTTCAACTGTTGTTGTTGTTGTAGTTGTGCCTGCTTTTTTTGTTGCTGCGAACTGCAAACTTGATGCAAGATCGCTCACACCGATAACATCTTCTGCTGCTGCTTTATCTCCTACGACCAGTACGCCAGAGAATACACCATTTGATATAAATGGCGCTGGATATGTACTAAGGTCAGCAGCCATAGCACCCATCATTGTAGAGCCAATAAATGCAGCTCCTACGCCGAAGGCAGCTATCCTTTTAATTGCTTTTCTTAACCTCATTTTACCTAAACACCTCCGTGTTTATTTTTTTTGGCTATCATGCCTTTTTTATCTTTTTTTTAAACCGACACCGTCGATTTATATGTATAGAAACCACTCTTACATGCTCTTTAGAGTAGTTCCTCTATTAAGGGATTCTGTCTCTTACCCTATTTAAATCTTACGGTTAGAATGTGTTATGTAATGTGTATATTTTAATGTATAGCTCATAGTTGATAATTGGTTATAAGGGCCTATTTTAGCTCAACATAGTCTTTATTATAGCAATAACTCTTAATACGCCCTGCATTAATATTCATAACATTTATCATAGGCCAAAATGGGCCATCAATAAACTTGGGTCTGTGATTTAAGCTTGGATGATTTAAACTTGGGTCTGGGTTGTCTAAACCAATAATGGCAGGAATATCTGGGTCATCTTGGAACTTGTTCAATAAGCCATCTATCATATCTGATGCTTCTTGTCCTAGGTTAGCCGACATATTATAATATACTGCTGTCTCAGTAATTTTTGGTGCTTCTTTACATCCAAAACCCCTAATGGGCATAATTCCGCTTCTTTTGGGGCCTACTATAAGATTTTCTTTTTGAGCCTCTCCAAGATGATAATAGCGCTGCATTTCCAGCATTTTTTTTCTAAGCTCAATAAATTGAAGCATAGCTGTTGTGTGGTTATTGACTTCCATCTGGCTTACATTTTCCTTTAATAAGTCAAGGTCTGCTATAAAAGGATCAATATTCTCTAATGGCACTAGAATTCGTCCTTGCACTGGGAGGAATAAGGAAGAATTGTATAAGTTACCTGGGTCTATAGATTCGTCATAAAAAGAGCCATCATACTTTTCGTCTAATGCTAAAACTTCTTTAAAGCCTTTTTCAAAGGTGTATCCCTCTTTGATGCATCCGCTTAATAAGACTGCAAATGTTAATATGATAACTAATAACAAATTTTTCATGACATCACCTTGTTAGGGATAGGTTTATTCTTCATTTAAATATCTTGTGAAATTCAAATCTAGGGATTATTTGGATAAATAGTTCAAATAATATCTAATGTTATGTTGGTAACGCAAAAAGCTTTAAATAGATATGCTCATATTAATCGCCCTATGAAAAAAAAGTATATCCTCCTATTGGCCATATTGATATTGGCTCTTTTTTTAAGAGTATACAAACTAAGCGCAGTTCCTAATGGGTTTATCCCTGATGAGGCATCTACAGGGTACAATGCTTATAGCATATTAACTCGTGGAACAGACCAATGGGGTGAGAAATTCCCAATTTATTTTAAAGCGTATGGTCAATATAAACCAGTTTATATCTATAGCACTGTTCCTAGCATTTTTATTTTTGGATTAAATGAATTTGCTACAAGGTTGCCATCTGCAGTATTTGGTGTTTTGACTGTTCTTTTTACTTTCCTATTAGTAAAAAATTTATTCAATTATAAGATAGGGCTGATTGCTTCTTTTTTGCTAGCAATCTCTCCATGGCATATTCTTTTAACAAGGCTTGGTATGGAGTGGGCAAGTTTTAATTTCCTTTTTGTATTAGGGTTGTTACTCTTGTGTAAGGCACTAAAAAATAAAAAATATTTTATTTATAGTGCTTTTCCTTTAGGTCTAAGTTTTTATTCATATGCTACTTCAAAATTGTTTGTTCCTTTGTTTTTAATAGCATTTTTTATTATATACAAAATAAAAATAATAGATGTTAAGGAAGGATTAAAAATATCAATAAAAAAAGAGGTTTTAATTGCGATTTTGATATTACTATTATTATTAATGCCTTTTTTTGTAGATTTAAGCGAAGGAAAATCTCAAAAAAGATTCGAACGGGTTACAATTGTTGATTTTGAACACCCCATTAAATCGCTAGGTTTATTTTTATCTAATTATATTCATTATTTTTCACCAGATTTTTTATTCTTTAATCAAGACCATAATCCGCGATTTATTCCAAGGAAATTTGGATTGCTCTATTATTTTGAAATTCCTCTGATTCTTCTTGGATTATTTCTTCTTATAAAAAAATTTAGCAAAGAACATAAATTGATATTGGCATGGTTATTTCTTGCCCCTATTCCGGCAAGCTTAACCCAATGGGACCATCACAATCTTGCTAGAGCTCTGGTTATATTACCCACTTTCCAGATTATGGCTGCATATGTTTTATACAAACTATTTTATTGGATTAAATCAAAAGTTGATTCTAAAAAAACAAAACTAACGCTAGCTGGTCTTTTGGTTATTTTTATTGTATTCTCTTTAGGAAATATTGCGCTTTTTATGAAAGAATATTTTGTAGAGTACCCAAAATATTCTGCCGAGTATTGGAATTATGGTTACAGGGACATAATAAATTATGCAAAGGAACATGAAAAAGAGTATGATAAGTTGATAGTGTCAGGCCATATAGACAACAATATTATTTACCTTCTTTTCTATTTAAAGTTTGATCCAAGATTAACACCTCAATTTAAGAACATTGGATTTTGTTTGGAAGAAGATACCTCCTTTTGTTATAAAACACAACAATATTCTGATCTTGTTAATCCTACCGATTATGATAAAGGAGCATGGATAAAGGTAGGCTACCATGATCCTCAAAATCAGTGGTATATGGTAAAAGGAGAAGACCTTCCTGAAAAAAGAATAATTTTTGAAGTGAAGTATCCTGATGGCAGCATTGCAGTTAAGATTGTTGATTAACCCATATTACTGATAAGCTTATAATGAGGGATTTCTTTATATTCAGTAAGATTGTTTATATAAAGAGAACTAAGTTTATCAAAATAAACGAGTTTCCAATCTGGGTTGTTTAACAGCTTTT
>CAZKBD010000105.1:0-5644 GCA_964550945.1 uncultured Methanosarcinales archaeon | reverse complement strand
ACTGGGAGTTTAATAGAAAATGGAAATCCGTAAAAAACTTTTTAGTTTTTTACGCCAGAAAATCCAGAGGATTTTCGCTGCGTGAGGTGTAAAAATGGAAAAAAACAAATCAAATATGGAAAATAAAAGCATTTTCCATAACCAATCACTATTCAAGCTTCTTTTCTCAGTAATCTTAGCATTTAACCTAGCGATAGCTCTAGCCATGGCAGAGAATATTACAGCAAAAACAGGTGATTTAGTTGTTGATGGGGATGTAAACTCAACCAAGTTTTACGGAGATGGCAGTGCTTTGACAGGAATAACAACAACAGACGGAACTAAAATAGCGAACAACACAAACGCTAAGTTAAACAGCCTTAATGTATCAAACAGCATGGCAGTTGATTCAAATACTCTTTATGTAGATGCTGCAACAAACAGGGTAGGAATACACACATTATCTCCATCTACAGCCTTTGAAGTCGTTCAAGACGGTTCAGCAGTTTCTATGTATGCAACTGGCTACAGGCCAACATCTGGAAATGGCGCATTTATTTATGCCAGAAGCGCAAGAGGGACAGAAGCAGCGCCAACAGCATTAGTTCTTGGTGATACAGCAGGAACATTCTCAGCAGCAGCCTACAATGGCTCTGATTTTCAAATTGTTGGAAGGCTAAGATGGCATTTAGATTCAAACACCTCTGGATTATATGGCAGCACAATAGAGTTTTTAAACAGGAATGGCGCTGGCGCAGAATCAACCCCTATGGTGATTAATGAAAACGGAAGTGTAGGCATAGGAACAATAGCGCCAGGAGCAACACTAGATGTTGAGGTTACAAGCGGTGGAGCAGCAACTATTGGAGATTCTTCAAATAGCGCAACAGGAAATAATGCAATAGCAACGGGAAGCCACACAACTGCATCAGGAATCGACTCAACAGCAATGGGATACTACTCAAATGCATCAGGGCAATTCTCAACAGCTGTAGGATACTACACAAAATCATCAGGAGCGTATTCAACAGCAATTGGATATAGCACAGATGCAACAGGACAAGCATCAACAGCAATGGGATACTACTCAACTGCATCAGGAAACTACTCAACAGCAATGGGCGGATATAATACAATAGCATCAGGAAAGTGGTCCACAGCAGCAGGATTGGAGACTAAAGCAGCAGGAGATGCATCAACAGCAATTGGGGGTTACACAAACGCATCAGGAACCTTTGCAACAGCCATGGGATATGACACAAGGGCGTCAGGATATGGGTCAACAGCCATGGGATACATTACAAAAGCGACAGGAAATTACTCAACAGCAATAGGAACTAGGATAATAGCAAATGCCACATATTCATTGGGCATTGGATTAAGCTCCACTGAATATGTGATTAATCAGCCAAATGCTATGGCAATAATGGGAGGCAATGTAGGCATTGGAACTACATCACCAGCACAAGCTCTTACAGTTGTCGGACAGATAAATGTAACAAGTTTAGCAGCTGCATCTGCAACTGACTTATGCATAAATGGTGGAGTATTGTCAAGCTGCTCATCTTCAAAGGCGTTTAAGGAAAATATACAGAATATCACAATTGATGCTGCTCTTTGGGAAAATTATTTAAAGCTAAACCCTGTTATCTATAATTTTAAGGGTGACAGCAAAGAAAGGATTGGATTAATTGCAGAAGATGTGCAGCCATTATTGCCTAAGGTTGTCTATGATATCAAGGTTCCTATATATGGCGAAGTTAATGAGACAAGCATGATAATGGATGAAGAAGGCAATTACATTGAGGTTAATTCAACCAGGCAGGCAATAATAGATGAAACGGCATATCCTTCAGTGGATTATGATGATGTTGCTGCTGCCAGTATTTTATTTATCCAGGACTTGAAGACAGAAGTTGAAGATCTAAAGGCAGAGTTTGAATTGATAAAAACTGAGAGCTGCAGAAAAGATAACACATATAGCTGGTGCTGAAGCACAAGCTGATGCTGTTATTCCTATCCTGTCAAAAAGGAGATAACTTAATCTGAGCAATAAAAAAATGGCAAAAAAGGAAGAAATAGGGTTATCAGTCAAAAAGTCAGACGATTTATCAGAGTGGTACACCCAATTAATTAAAAAGAGCGATTTAGCTGATTACAGCTCTGTTTCTGGGTGCATTATTTTTAAGCCAAGCTCATATTCTATCTGGGAAAAGATAAAGGAGAGAGTAGATAGTGAATTCAAAAAAACCGGCATTAAAAATGCTTATTTTCCATTGTTTATCCCAGAAAGGTTGCTGAATAAAGAGGCAGAGCATTTTAAGGGGTTTACGCCAGAAGTTGCGTGGGTCACTCATGCCGGAGATACAAAACTAGATGAGAGATTAGCCATAAGGCCCACTTCTGAAACAATTATGTATGAAAGTTATGCAAACTGGATAAGGTCGTGGAGGGACCTGCCTTTGAGGTTAAACCAATGGAATAATGTTGTGAGATGGGAATTCAAGCATCCAATACCTTTTATGAGGACCAGGGAGTTTCTATGGAATGAAGGGCATACTGTTTTTGCGACAAAAGAAGAAGCAGAAAAAGAAGCCAAGCAGATTCTGGATATTTACCAGGATGTTCTTGAGAATTACATGGCTCTGCCTAGCATATTAGGTAAAAAAACCGAGAAAGAGAAATTTGCAGGCGCAGAATACACATTAGCTTTTGAATTGATACTGCCTAATGGAAAGGCTATTCAGGGCCCTGACTTTCATCATGACGGCCAGAAGTTTGCCAAAGCATTTGGAATAAAATTCCTGGATAAAGATGAGAAAGAGCAGTTTGCATGGCAAAATACTTTTGCGATTACTACAAGAATGCTCGGCGTTATGATAATGATTCACGGAGATGATAAGGGTCTGGTTTTGCCGCCAAAATTAGCTCCTGTGCAGCTTGTCATTGTTCCTATACTGTTCAAGGATACAAAAGAAAATGTTCTGAAAAAAGCAGAAGAGATTAAAAAATCACTAAAGGATCATTCTGTTGTTTTGGATGATAGAGAAGAATATAGCGCTGGCTGGAAGTTCAATGAATGGGAGATTAAAGGCGTTCCAATAAGGATTGAGCTTGGGCCTAAGGATCTGGAAAAAGGGCATGTTGTTATTGTAAGAAGGGATAATTCAAATAAAGAATTTGTTAAGTTTAAGGATATTGATAAAAAAGTTGAAGAATTATTTGAAAATATCCATAAATCTTTGTTTAATAAAGCTAAAAAATTAATGGATGAGATGATAGAAGAGCCAAAAACATGGAACGAATTCTTAAAAATAATAAAAGGCAATAAGGTTGTCAGGGCTCCTTTCTGCAATACAACAGAGTGTGAGGATATTATCAAGGATAAAACAGAAGGAGCTAAATGCGTAACATTGCCTTTAGGCCAGCCGAAAAAGATTTCTGGGAAATGCTTGCAATGCGGGAAAGAAGCAAAGATTATTGGATTGTTTGCGAAGAGTTATTGAGTTCCAGAGAATATAAATGTTTATTAATTCTGATATGTTTTAACACTATTTATGGATGCTCAGAGAGTGGATGTGAACATAGGGCAGGAGCAAGGTTTTCCTGAGCTCAGATATTTGAAGGTGTTAGGAGATTATTCAGTTACTGTCACTAAAGGGCATCCTGCAGCGGATTCTTTGCTTAATGTCCATAACAAAGATACTGGAGTTCTACTTTTAGAGGCAATGGTGCAAAACGCACACGATCCTAGCACTAGTTTCTTTCCAGCTTATTGTACTCTTAGGGAGGTTAGTGTTCGTTATGAAGAAGTTGCATTCTTTTATGAGAGTCGTGCCACATATCATGTTGATGTATTTAGCAGGGATAATGGGGAAATGGTACAATTGCCTAATGGGCATTTGGGCTGGGCATCTGTTAATCAGACAACCCCTATTGTTGGAGAACAGATTGACAGAACAAACTATCCAGTAAAACCCAGACTTGATTTATTTGAACAAATGTTTAATGAGCTTTTGGCACATTATGGTTTTGCTGCTAGAATAGACATAAGAAGAGAGTTTAATCCTGTTGCCAGGGCATTCCCTTCTGGGATCACATATGAAGGGTTTGGAGCACCAAAGGACACTGATTATCGAATGGCTATGGAATCATTGGGGCTTGATTGTCCTCATCCTCCCCCATTGACTTCTACTTTAATGGATTTGTGGAGAGAATTGAAAAATATTCTAGGTACTAAAGATAGTAGAGCAGCTTAACCTATCTTATTTATCTCATCTGCTATCAAATCACTAACATCAATCTTGCTGGTATTGTTTGGAATTGTGTTTGTGGATATTAATTTAACGCCTGCTTTTTTTAGCTTTTCCAAAGCATTCTCAACAAAAATGCCATGAACACATATGCAAGTGAACTTTTTTGCCCCTAACTTTTTTAATAGCTTAACTGTCTCTAATATTGTGTGGCCGGTTGAGATCATATCATCCACAAGAACTATGTTTTTTCTTTTTACATCAATATTCTTGTCTTTTGAGGTTAACCTAACATCAACCTTTCTTCCAGAATACCTCTTTTTTTCCATTATTGCCGATTCACAGCCAATCATTTCAGCGGTTCTTTCTGCCCACTTATAACTTTCCCAGTCTGGCCCTATGATCAATGCGTTTTTAATATGCCGTTTTATGTAGCTGGCAATCAATGGGTTAGCAGTAATCTTTGCTGTTTTTATTGTGAATATGTGGCTTAAGGTTTTCTCCCTGTGCAGATGAGGATCGCAGATTATAATCCGTTTGAACAGCTTGTCAATAAATTCAGCAACTACATGCACGCTTCTGGCTTCGCCTGGCTTAAAGCGCTTGTCTTGCCTCAGATAGGGGAAATAAGGGGCTACAAGCCAGCATTCTTTAGCGCCTAACTCATGAGCGGTCCTTGCAGCAAACCAAACTTCAATAAGCTGGTCATTTATATTGTTATGGAAGCTTTGGACAAGAATCACTTTTTTATTTTTTACCTGGCAGTTATACCTTATGTATGATTCATTGTCTGGGAATCTCTTTACAATTAATTCAGAATAAGGCTTTTTTAGTTTTTTAGCTATTTTTTTCGCTATATCTTTCCCTTTAGAGCAGCCAACTATAATCATAAGTTATTTTTAAGCAACAACATTTAAAAAACTATCGAAATTACGCTGCTTTGTCAAGAACTTTGCCTGTTTCAGGCGCGCTTGTTGCTTTCCGAGCATCAGGGCCATAAAGTATTTGCTGCGAAACCAAATGTTCAGCTAAAGTAGCTAACGTCTTAGGCGTATCTAATTGTGCGGCTGCAACTGCTTCAGAAACAGAATGATAATAGCCTACGCCAACTAGGGTGTACAATGGGCTATCTCCCATTCTCCTTAATGTCGCAACTGGTATTCTCAATTGTGCTTCAGATGGATGTCCAGATGTTAACTGCGCTGGATATGCTACCATTCTTCTATCTGGAGAATAATGGACATCATTAATACCATCAATACTCAGGCCCATAACAACAAGAGATACTTAACTTTATAAAAACATTTCTGAAATGTCAGAAATTTTCCACCAGTTTTTAACTGGTGGCTGAAAGCCCATCTTCTTTTTGACATGTCAGAAATCGCTAATGCGCACGCTCAAGGGGTTTTAAC
>CAZKBD010000104.1:0-5662 GCA_964550945.1 uncultured Methanosarcinales archaeon | reverse complement strand
GGAAGCTAATATTGGCGAGTAAATAGCTCGTTCTTTTTTTTATATTATTTCAAACAAAACATTTATATAGTTCTAAACTAAAGTATGTTATAAAATCTAGTAAATAATATAAAATATATTTTATAATATGTTATGAAACGGCCTATTTCAGCAACGATTGATGAAAAGCTGATAAAATGGTTAGATGACATGCTGGAAGATAAAAACAGGTTCAGGAATAAATCACATTTGATCGAGATTGCTTTGGAAAAGCTAAAGGAGGAGGAATCAAAGTAAAATGACGCTGTTTCCTGAGAAAAAAGAGCCGTTCTCTTATGACATAATAAGAGAGGGTGAAGAGGTTATTCTAAGGATTGACTTAGATGACTACTCGAGTGTGCCTTCTCTAGAAGACGATCCTGTCTTGATGGCCAAGACCTGCGACATACTTATTGAGGTAGGCAGCATAACGAAGGTTGTCTACTACCAGAAAAGGAATTATGAATATGATTATAACCAAATTATGCTGCTTCAGGATGTTGCAAGGCTGTACAGGCATTTGTCAAAAAGAAAGGATTTTCTAAGCTATCAAGCGTTGGCTGCTGATTCAAAATGCGCGAGATACGCGAATGAATGGTATGCGGCTGTAAACAACATAATCTCGAATCTGTTAAGAAGCGATCCTGTAACTGCCTATATTGAACTGAAAAGGCTGTCAAGAGAACAAAGGATAAACATTGAAGGAAGTGTTGACAGGGATTATATTGAATGTTCCCAATTGTACATCGGGTTGTTGGACAAAGTTGTTGCTTTGCTTGACAGAACAAAATTGATTAATATAACAAAGCCTTATTTGGCTGGTTACCAGCCTGGCGATAGATCAGTTTATAGGAGGATTTTCAGCCCTACAATCAAGCCTGATTTCATGTTTACAAAGCTGATGGCTGCTTTTCCGTCAGAAGGAGAAGAGCTTGACAGCTATAACCTAGGGGACACAGAGGTTACAATTTTCCAGCTGCCTGACACAATCCAGTATCTTTATCATATAAATCCTCCTGAGTTCAGGCTTTCTGAAGAGGATTATGAAATACTTGATACTGCAAGAAAGGTAATGGCTGAGCATAAGCCTAAGAGAAACGAATTTGTTGAGCCTGAACGAATGAGGCAGGTTTTCTATAATGTTGGCCATGACCTAATTGAAGAGCTTGCAGAATATAAAAAAATCAGGATTAGTGAAAAGGATGTAAGGAGATTAACAGAGATACTTGTAAGATATACTGTGGGCTTTGGCTTGATTGAAGTCCTGTTAAGCGATGAAAAAGTGCAGGATGTCACAATAAACAGCCCAATGGGAGAGACCCCTATGTTTATTGTGCATCAGGATTACAGCGACTGCAAGACAAATATCATACCGACAAGAACTGAGGCTGAGAGCTGGGCTTCTAAATTAAGGATGATTTCTGGAAGGCCATTGGATGAAGCTAATCCTATTTTGGATACTGAAATCACATTGCCTAAGGCAAGAGCAAGAGTAGCTGTTATTTCAGAGCCTTTAAACCCCAATGGCCTGGCGTATGCATTCAGAAGGCATAGGGATAAGCCTTGGACTTTGCCTTTGTTTATGAGCAATCAGATGATTAACCCTTTAGCAGCCGGGATTATAAGTTTTTTGGTTGACGGCTCAAGAACATTACTGGTTGCAGGAACAAGAAGCGCAGGAAAAAGCTCATTGCTTGGAGCTATAATGACAGAGATCATGAGAAAGTTCAGGATTATCACTATAGAGGATACTTTAGAACTGCCTGTTACAGCTATGAGAAAATTAGGGTATAACATACAGCCAATGAAGGTTGCAGCTGCAATGTCAAAAGGCTCTGCTGAAGTTCCAGCTGATGAAGGCATAAGAACAACCCTAAGAATGGGTGACAGCAGCCTGATAATAGGCGAGGTAAGGAGCAAGGAAGCTCAAGCATTGTATGAAGCTATGAGAGTAGGGGCAATGGCTAATGTTGTTGCAGGCACTATTCACGGAGATAGTCCTTATGGAGTCTTTGACAGGGTTGTAAATGACCTTCAAGTGCCCAGGACTAGCTTTAAGGCAACAGATGTCATAATAGTCACTAATCCTATAAGGAGCGCTGATGGATTGCATAGGTGGAGAAGGGTTACTCAAATTACAGAAGTAAGAAAAAAATGGGAACAAGATCCTTTGCTTGAAGGCGGCTTTGTAGATTTAATGAAATATGAAACAAAGAATGACCAGCTAGAACCCAGTGATGATTTAATAAATGGAGAGAGTGAGATTCTGAAAGCAATTGCCGGAAATGTAAAGGAATGGGCTGGCAATTGGGATGCTGTATGGGATAATGTCATGCTGAGAGCAAAGGTAAAGGAAACATTGGTTAATTTTGCAAAAGAAAAAAATATGCCTGATCTGCTTGAAGCTGGTTTTGTGATAAGCTGCAATGATGAGTTCCACAGGATATCTGACCATATTAAGGAAGAGGTTGGCTCACTAGATTCAAAGAAGATATTTTTTGAATGGAATGAATGGATGAAAAGATCAGTTAAAAAGATGAATTTATAAGATGGAAACAAAAAAAGAGGAGATAGGTGATCTTAAAGAGAGGTATACAAAAAGAATAGAGGCAGAACTGGGAATAAAAAGCGGCGATGCAAGAGCTATCAAAGAAGAAAAAAGGCTTGCTTCCAGGGAATATAATGAGTTTAGAGAAGAATTCATGCCTGCTCATTTGAGCTTATATGAAAAGCTATGCAACTTCAGCGAAAAAGTACTTAAAGTCAAGCCTGACAAGAAGAAAGAAGCCAGATTAACTTCTGCTATCGACATATGCCATCTGAACATCACTCCAACAGGAGCTATTTCATTTTCATTATTGATCCCTATAGCGATAATATTTTTCGGATCCTTGATTTCTTATGCAATTTTTGCTAGCACGTTCTTCATTTTCTTCTTTTTTATAGTTGGATTGTCCTTGATTTTTCCATTCAGCAAGATGCCGGAGTACATAGCCAACAGTTGGCGATTAAAGGCAAGCAACCAGATGGTGTTATGCGTGTTTTATGTGGTAACTTACATGAGGCACACCTCTAATTTAGAGCTGGCTATTGAGTTTGCAGCTGAGCATCTTTCGCCACCTTTATCATTGGACCTTCGAAAAGTTCTTTGGAATGTTGAGACTGAAGAGTATGAATCTGTAAAAGAGAGCTTAGAATTTTATCTAGAGACATGGAAGGAATATAATATCGAATTTATTGAAAGCTTCCATCTAATTGAAGCTTCCCTGTATGAAGGAAGTGAAGAAAGAAGATTAAATTCTATAGACAAGGCATTAGATGTTATTTTGAGCGAGACTTATGAAAAGATGATGCATTATGCCCATAACTTAAAATCTCCTATCACCATGCTGCACATGATTGGAGTGATTTTGCCTATTCTTGGATTGGTTATCCTGCCATTAGTTGTTAGTTTTATGGAGGGCGTTAAATGGTACCATATTGCTACATTATATAATGTGGCTCTGCCAATAGCTGTTTATTATTTGGGCAAGAATATATTATCAACAAGGCCTACAGGCTATGGAGACACTGATATATCAGAAAATCCTGAGCTGCAAAAATACAGGAATGTTTTGATTAAGATCGGCAAGTCTGAGATAAAGCTCAATCCTGTATGGGTTGCAATGGTATTTTTTCTAATCTGTTTGTTTGTAGGCATCAGCCCGATGATTATGCATGCAGTTGGAATACCTGATTTCGGGGTTGGGAGGGATGATGCATCAACAGAATGCGGCAAGCAGTTTTGCATGTTAGAGTACAGGGAGGAAGCTGGCAAGATGATCGGGCCTTTCGGGATTGGCGCATCTATATTAAGCCTGGCTGTAGTAATTGGGATGGGAATGGGCCTGGGGTTGTATTACAATCTAAGAAGCAAGAATGTTATCCAGATAAGAAACAGGGCAAAGCAGCTTGAGCAGGAATTTGCGTCTGCCTTGTTCCAGCTTGGAAACAGGCTTGGTGATGGTATCCCTGCAGAAATGGCCTGCGGCAAAGTGGCTGATTCTATGGAAGGCACTGTTTCTGGCAATTTTTTCAGCTTAGTCAGCTCAAATATAAAGCGTTTGGGAATGAGTGTACAACAAGCAATTTTTGATCCTGTGCATGGCGCTTTGGTATATTTCCCATCTAACTTAATTGAGGGCTCGATGAAGGTTTTGATTGAAGGCGTTAAGAAAGGGCCAGAAGTTGCTGCGCAGGCTTTGATGAATGTCTCCAGGTATATCAAGGAGATACATAAAGTTAATGAGAGGCTTAAGGATTTAATGGCAGACATTTCAAGCTCAATGACATCCCAGATTAAGTTTTTAACGCCTGCTATTGCAGGGATAGTTGTCGGAATTACTTCAATGGTCACTAACATCATAGGAAAGCTGAGCCATCAGATTGCTGAATTCAGCAATACTGGCGAGGCTGGCGGCGGATTGGGTGCGATTGGAACAATGTTTAAAAGCAGCATTCCAACATATTATTTCCAGGTAATTGTCGGAATATATGTCATCCAGGTTGTTTATATACTGACGATCATGGCTAATGGGATCCAGAATGGCGCTGATGCTCTTAATGAAAGATTCGAGCTTGGCAAGAATCTAACAAAGAGCACTGTTCTTTATTGTTTCATTGCTTTTGTCATTATGATGATATTTAATTTCATTGCCAGCTCAATAATGGGAGCAACTTTGGGAATGGAGTAAAGAAGATCTGACCATTAGCACTGGACATGGACGCGTAGGGTATATAAACTGGTTTTATTTCTACAAAAGAGGACACGCAAAACTCCCAAATAATGATTTTTGGTTTTAAAAACACAAAAATCAATTACGGAGTTTCGCTTAACGTCCTCTTTTTTCATTGAGATTTCCTTTAAAATAATGAAGGAAATCTCATTTTAGATGAGGTTCAAGAGGTAAGCAAGATGGAATTTGATCTAACAAACGTAAAATTAAGCCACAATGACATAAAAAGAGGTTTAACTTTACCTAAAAACCCTTCTAAAGAATTAGCCGAGTTCATAGGCATACTTACTGGAGATGGATATATTAATTATTACCCTTATCAATATAAATATTTACTTGAAATTGCTGGAGACTCAAGATTTGATGATAATTATCTAACTGGGTATGTCAGGGAACTAGTAAAAAGATTGTTTAGCCTTGAATCTTCTTTTTTTAGAATAAAAAGTCAAAATTCGATGTATCTAAGATTGATCTCCAAAGGCTTGATAAATTACCTGGTTGAGGCTGGATTCAAAAAGGGCAAGAAAGAACAGATTACTATACCTAGTTGGATAATCTCAAATGAGGATTACATGCTCCACTTTATAAAGGGGTTGATTGATACTGATGGTTCAATACATTTCAGAGGTAACTATCCCATAATAAGTTTTGCGTCAAAGAGTCATCCTTTGGTTGCAGAGGTTTATGCTTTTCTTAAAAGAGAGGGGTTTATTCTAAGGAATTACTATAGAGAAAAAAGAATTGATAAGAGAGGTTATAGAGATACTGTTATCTATAGCATTAAGCTTAATGGAGTTAGAAATCTTAGAATGTGGGTAGGTTTGATAGACTTTAGAAACAAAAAACACAAAGACAAATTGGTTAGAATG
>CAZKBD010000103.1:0-5745 GCA_964550945.1 uncultured Methanosarcinales archaeon | reverse complement strand
TTCCTCTACTTTTTGGTTTCTTTTTACCTCAAATTTTTTTGAGACAATGGCTAGAAAAATACCAAAAACCAGCCCAAGAAGGCTCAGCAGTATAATTGACTCTGCAATCATCTTATCATCCCTGAAAATGCTAGAAATGCCATTGACATCAAAGCAGCAACAATAAATGCGATTGGCAATCCTTGGAATGGCTTTGGAACATCACTCAACTCTAATCTTTCTCTTATGCCTGACATCAATAGGATTGCTAACGTAAAGCCAAGGCCAGCAGCTATTGAAAATACTAATGATTCTATAAATGAATAGCTCTGCCGGACATTAATCAATGCAACGCCTAGAACAATG
Organism: uncultured Methanosarcinales archaeon; assembly: GCA_964550945.1. Taxonomy (GTDB): domain Archaea; phylum Nanobdellota; class Nanobdellia; order Woesearchaeales; family CAZKBD01; genus CAZKBD01. The sequence goes on along the minus strand of CAZKBD010000103.1, from coordinate 5,400 downwards.
CAGTTTGTAGTGATTAAAGGAAGGTATATGCCTAGAGCCTTGTATAAGCTTTCATTTGTCTTTTTTAAAAAGAGCTCAACAAACTGGACTAACACCGCTATAACCAGTATAAACACAATCACTTGCATATATTCTATCTTAAAAGGAACTAAAACAAATGTGTACATCAGCCATGACACGATTGCAGCCAATGCTGTAACAAATGTCAGCGCAATCCCCATCCCGATTGCTGGCTTGGTTTTTGTTGAAACTCCGAAAAAAGGGCATAATCCCAGGAATCTTGTGAGTATGAAATTATTTACGAAGATTGCGCCGATAATGATTGATATTAATGTATGGCTCATTTTTTCACTTCACAGCATGTTCTCTCATATTTCTTGTTTCTTATATATGCAAACAGGCCTAATAACAACCCCATCAAAAGCAATGCTCCTGGAGGAAGTATAAATATCATCGCAGGGTTTATTGGAGCTGAAATTAAAGCAGCGCCGAACAATTTTAGTGATCCTGTTCCTAAAAACTCCCTTATTCCGCTAATCAAAAATAAAGCCAAGGTAAATCCAACACCCATGCCCATGCCATCTAGCGCGGATTTAAGCATATTATTTTTTTGGGCGAATGCCTCTGCTCTCCCTAAGATTATACAATTGACAACTATTAATGGAACATAGATGCCAAGAGATTTATTTAAATCTGGAGTAAATGCCTGCATCAGCAAGTAAATGATAGTGACAAAAGAAGCGATTATAACTATGAACCCAGGGATTCTTATCTTGTCTGGAACATGTTTTCTAATTGCTGAAATAAACAGGTTAGAAAACACTAAGACAAATGTAACTGCTGCGCCCATGCCGATTGCATTATCTAAAGATGTTGATACTGCTAGGGTAGGGCATAATCCCAAGACTATGCAGAACACCGGATTTTCCTTGAAAAATCCTTTTACAAGCTCGTAAATGTTACCTTGTTTCATTTGTACTGCCTGCTTCTGTATCATTGCCGCTAGGGCGAAACTCTTGTTAGTGTATCATAAGGGTATTCTTCCATAACCCTTTTAATCCCCTCTACAATTGCCCTTGATGAGATTGTTGCTCCTGTAACCGCGTCTATCCCTCCACCATCTTTCTTTAGCGTTAACTCTTTTTTTTCTTTTCCAATAAACTGTTTCAAAAAAGATTCTTCTGCTATTTTTGTTCCTAAGCCAGGCGTTTCTTGCTGGCTAACAACATCTATCCCTGTAATCTTTCCTTGGGTGTCTACTCCAACTAGTGCGCTAATGATAGAAGAGTAACCTTGCAATTCTACTTTCAAAACTTTGCCAACGACTTCTTTATTTTTGTATACTTCGTAATATCCTTCTTTTTCAATAAAATCATCTGCACTAATCACTTTGTTTAAAGAGTTTGTGACTGCCAGCTTTTTTTGCTCATCTATTTTTGTAAGAGTGTACTGGTTAGTTAAAGCGAGAGCTAGTGAAGCTACGAATGTTACAATAAACAAAGTTATTCCAAATCTAACTATCTCATTCATTTTCCTTCTTTTTTCTTTTCTGGTTTTTTATAGCCAAACGGCTTTTGTTTAGTAAGCCTGTCAATGAATGGTGTTGCAGAGTTCATAAGCAAGATTGAAAACATAACCCCTTCAGGATAGCTTGAAAACATCCTGAGTATTACTGTCAAAATGCCACAGCCAAAGCCAAATATCACTCTCCCCAATTTAGTTATTGGGCTAGTGACTGGGTCAGTTGCCATGAAAAATGCTCCAATGATCAGGCCTCCTGCCAGTAGATGAAATAAAGGATCCTTGCCAAGTATCCATGACAGGATGAACACTGTTGCAATATATGTTAAGGAGATTCTCCAACTTATCACTTTCTTCCATAATAAGAATAATGCGCCTATCAATAATAATACAGCTGATGTCTCTCCAATGCTGCCGCCAATATAGCCTAAAAACAGGTCTTTGTATGAAACATTCGCAATAGTTTCCTTTGCAAGGGTTAAAGGAGTTGCGCTAGTTATCCCATCAGGGCTTATGTATCTTGCCATTAAAGCAGGCCATGATACCACTAAGAAAGCCCTGCCGATTAAAGCTGGATTGAATATATTATTTCCTAATCCGCCAAAAACATGTTTTCCAATTGCAACTGCAAAAGCAGCTCCAATTGAGGGTATCCATAAAGGAACAGTTGGAGGCAAGCATAATGCTAACAACAATCCAGTCAAAAAAGCAGAGCCATCATATACTGTAACTTGTTTTTTTCTTAATTTTTGTATCAACGCTTCTGTTAATAAAGCTGAAGATATGCTGATTATAATGATCCAAACTGAATTAAACCCAAAAAGATAAGCTCCAAATGCAGCAGCTGGAAGCAAAGCTAGTATAACATAAAACATCTCCTTCTCTATTGAATTCTTCGATTTTACGTGCGGTGAGGCTGATATTGTAAATTTCATTTTTTCTTCATGATCTCTGCTTTTGCATATTTTATATACTGGACTAATGGGATCTTGCTTGGGCATACAAAAGCACAACAACCGCATTCAAAACAATCAAGAGCATTAAATGATTTGGCAGCATCAATCCTGTCATTCTTTGCATTTGCCATTATCATGTTAGGTGTAAGATTCACAGGGCAAACATCAACGCATTTTGCGCATCTTATACAGCGCCTTTCCTCATATTCCTCTTTTTTATCCAAAACCAATATGCCAGAAGTGCCTTTTATCACTGGAATTTCATCAGTGTATTGGGCAATGCCCATCATCGGGCCGCCAGATATCAATTTAGCTGGCTCGCCTTTATAACCACCACATTGAGCGATTAATTCATCAAATAAATTCCCAACCTTAACCAATAGATTTTTTGGCTCTTTGACAGCTCCTGTTACGGTTATACATCTCTCGATCAAAGGCTTTCCGTTATAAACAGCATCATAAACTGCTTTTGCAGTTCCAACATTTTGTACAACAACACCAACATCCATTGGCAACCCGCCAGAAGGCACTTTTCTTTTTGTAATGGCATAAATGAGTATCTTCTCTGCTCCTTGAGGGTATTTTGTTTTTAGAGGAACAACTTCAATATTGCCTGATTTGTCCTTCATAAACACAATAGCATTCTCTTTGTTGCTCTCAATTCCAATAAATGCCTTTTTAACATCCAAAACTTTCATTATCAATCTTAAGCCAGAGATGATCTTTCCAGTCTCTTCAATCATCAGCCTATGGTCGCAAGTTAAGTAAGGCTCGCATTCAGCGCCATTTAATATGATGGTGTCAATCTTCTTTTCAGGTGGCGGGCTTAGTTTTACGTGCGTTGGAAAAGCAGCTCCTCCTAACCCGACAATTCCGGCTTCCTTGATGATGTTGATCAGCTCTTTCCTGTCAATATCATCAACATTATCTCTTGGCTTTACGGATTTGTCATACTCTAACCTGCCATCAGATTCTATAACAATTGCCAAAGACTCTCCTGCAATTGGATGTGGTTTTTTAGCTATCTCAATCACTTTGCCGGAAATAGAAGCATGAACAGGAGCAGAAACAAATGCTTTGCTTTCAGCAATCTTTTGGCCTGCTTTGACAATATCTCCAATCTTAACCAAAGCTTCGCAAGGAGCGCCGGTATGCTGAGATAAAGGAATAATCACCTTTTTTGGCAATACAGCTACCTCTATCTTCTTGTGTTCTGTGGTTTTATTATAATCTGGGTGGACCCCCCCAAAAAAAGATTTCATAAAAACCTAAAAAGTGATATGTTTTATTTAAAGGTTTTGAAATCGGCTTAGTTGCAATTTGAAATCACAACCTTTAAATATAAAATATCACAATAAAATATCAATGCCACAAAAAATAGGTTTAAAAACAACTGAACGGATATATCTTGAGATAGAAAAATCAAGAATCAATCGCGAAAAATCAAAATTAGTTCTTGACAAAAGCCTAATGCTTTACTTCACTTTTATGGTTGTTGGGATTATAGGATTTGCCTTTGAATTTATCAATTCCTTTTTGCTGAATGTATTGGTTATCTGCGGCATTATAATCCTTATTGCAGGCACAATCCCCTATGTCATTATAATCCAAAAGGAAGAAAAGCGAATTAATGAATTTTTAAAGGAATTAAAATGAAGAAAGCCATTTCACCATTAATCTCCACTGTTATCCTTATCATATTTGCGACAGTCTTAGGAATATTAGTGATGGGCTGGGGAAAAAATTATGATATAAGCCCGCAAGGCTCGTGTGATGACGCTTCTTTGAAGCTAATAACCCTTAATGGAATGCCAATGGCTTGTATTTCTGATAACATCTTTTATGCAACCATAGAAAATGATGGCCAAGCCATAATCACAGGATTAAAGATTTCTGCTGTTGGGGGCATAATAAGCGCAACGCCTATTGACTTGGAGATTCCTGTTGCAGCTGTCACAAAGATCCAGATTTCTGTAGATAAGCCAACTAAATTGATAGTCACCCCAAAAATCCAGGAAACGCTTTGCCCTAAAAAACAGCTTGAGGTTGAGAACATTGCGCAATGCTAAAAAAAAAGCAGCTAATAAAAAGATTAGGATAATAAACACATTCCCTCAAAGAATAATAAAATCCCTATTCCTTGTTATGCCTGCTCTTGTAAGTTTTGTCTGGCTTACCTATCTCAAATTGACTAATAAAACAATTATTATCTCTCAATCAGGTATAATGCTTGCCCCGCCAAAAGATACTCAACAACTGGCTCTGGGCCTTTTGATATTTACAATAGGTTATCTTATATTCCTTTTTGTTTTATTCTTTAGCAATATCAAAGAATCATTTGAAGAATTATTTGCCCGGCTGCATTAATCTCTGATCAGTTCTTGGAATCTCTTTGCTTTGGTTAGTATGCTCTTTATTCTTTTTGCCAATTTTAATATTTTGCTTTCCTCATCCAAGATTGACTGGGAAAATTTTTCCACTTCATCTATGCTGACTGACAGTTGCTTGCCAAGCTCTTCAACACTCCTGTTATGTTTCAATATGGCGTTTCCTTCTTCTATCTCCTGTGTGTATCCTTCAAGCTCAACCACAACTTTAATAAGAGAATGCAGTTTTTTTTCGAAATGTTTTATTGCTTCTTCTTCTGCATTTTCCTCTTTTTTCAATTGTTTTATTCTCTTGTAATCATCAACTAAAAGCCTTTTTTCTTCTTCAATAAGCTCGTGAGCAGCATCAACCTTATTTCCCAGACTGACATATTCAGGATAGTCTCCTAGATGTATGCTTCTTTTCTTATTATCAATCTTCTCGTCTTTTGGCATAAAATATCACCTAAACTGATTTATAGCCCGCAGTTTAAATATTTTATTATTCCAAAAGCTTCATCCAAAAAAAGGGTTAGCAGCATAAGGTCAAAGTCCTA
>CAZKBD010000102.1:0-5753 GCA_964550945.1 uncultured Methanosarcinales archaeon | reverse complement strand
ATTAGTCAAATTGGGAGGGGTGTTTCCCACTAAAACCTTTGTGACTGTAGTTAAGTTTGTGGCTCCTTCTACATCAAATGATTCAAACACCACACCTATAAACGCCCCTGCTAATATCAAAAGGCCAAGTAACCCAATTGCTATAATTTCTAGTTTATTTTTTTCTTTCATGTTACACCTCTATTACACCAGCTCCACATAAAAATAATAAGTTGCAGTTCCTGAAGTGTCCCCATCCTCTCCAACAATCATCTGGAAGTCCCATGTCTTGTTGTTAAATCCATTTTCATTTTGCTCGACAAATGCTGTATAAACAACAGTATTCAAGCCGCTGCTATGGTTCTCCCACAACAATGTTTCATTCCAATGTATTGAATTTTCAGCGCCGCTGCCGTTATATGTTCTCGTTGCTGGGCAATTCAAAAGTGTTGTGCTGCCAATAGTTACATTCATATAAGTTGTAAAAGTTTCATCTATTCCATCTTTATCATTAGGATTTGCCCCATACATATCCTCTAGGATAGTTGTATTAGGGCCAAATGTGCTATTTCCTGGGCCACTTAGATTTACGCAATAAACCTTGCTCCAATCCGATACAGTATAATTTGCTGCATAAACCTCCCCAACAACTGAAACACCAACATCATTGCCCCATTCATACATCCTATATCCGCTTGCATCCTGCAATGTGACAAGTCCAGTAATATTTCCATAGTAGCCCTGCCATCTTTTTGTTGACATAGTCACATTAATCCTTAATTGAGTTACATTTCCTGCCTGTGCTTGGACTGTTGCAACACTATCGTTAAATTCTGTTTTCCTATCACTCTGTTCAACTGTAACTGACCTGGGGCCATATGGCACTGCTACTGCTATTGCTGCCTCTAAGATAAATATTAAAAAAACTAAAATTACCTTCTTCCTGTCCACCCTCATTCAGTTTAAAGTGCCTCTTTCTCTCTTTCGTTTTCTTTTTCAAAAATAAAAAAATAAAAAAATGTTGTTTACGTCAACTCAACGTAAAAGTAGTATGTTGTTGCTGCACTAATCCCTCCATTCTCTCCAACAATCATCTGGAAATCAGTCGTTTTATTGTTAAAGCTGTTTTCATTATTTTGAATGATTGCTCCATAGATTATTGAACGAGTTGTTTCTATTGCTGTAGAATTTTCATACAACAGCGTCACGTTCCAATTCAGTGCATTCACAGACCCGCTTCCGTTGTACAGCATTGCTGTTGGACAATTAATCAGATTAGAATTGCCCACAGTAATCTCTTCTATGCCAGTAAAAGTCTCGTCTACTCCATCAATATCACTAATACCGGCGCCATACATTGCCTCTATAATTGTCGCATTTGGGCCATACGTAGACGTGTTTGTGCTGTTTCCAGTCAGGTTTACACAAAGCACTCTTGTCCAGTCTCCCACTGTATTGTTGGATGCATATACTTCTCCAGCAACTGAAATACCAGCATCATTGCCCCATTCATACATCCTAAATCCATTTGCACTCTGCAAAGTAACTATGCCACTAATGTTCCCATAGTAACCCTGCCATCTGCCTGTTAGCGTGCTTGTGTTTACCATCAACAAACTTACATTTCCTGCTTGAGCTTGTATTGAAGAAACACTCTCATTAAATTCTGTCCTTCTGTCGTTGCCTAACACGTCAACAGACCTTGGTCCATACGGAGCTGCTGTCACTATAGCTGCCATAAATGCCAAAACTAAAAAGGCAAAAAACACTTTCATCATTTTCCTCATTTTTATTGTTTTCATTTACACCCTCCTCAATTACAATTACATTTTCGTTTACAGTCACATTCAACTTTTACATTTACTTTCACATTCACAGTAAGCATGAATCTTTCTGTGTTAAAAAATTGAGGCAAGGAGCGAAAAAGGGTTAACGAGGCGTTTTAGATGGTCCTTTTTTCTTCTTCCTATGCCTCAAAATTATAAGCATAAATCATGATTCATTCTTTTGAACCACCCCCAGTTTATTTATCTCAATTATTATACCCTCTGGATCATATATTGCTTGATTAGGCCCTAAAGAAGAAAATGGCTCTTTGCCTTGCTTTGCTAGCTTCTTGAATTCTTCTATAGTGAAAGCCCGTGTTTTAATTATCCTGCTTTCATCATCATCTTTCTTTATTGTTACTGCGCCAATCTTTTTTTCAAGTTCTTTTGGCTTTTCAGCAATTATTATTGCTTCTATCTCTTCCTTCTCCTGATTAATCAAAATGGCTTTAATCTGGTCTAAGTAATCTTCAATTTTCCAATAGAATTTTTCCACATAATAATGAATGTTTGAATCTTCAAGGAACCATATCCTTAGTATTGATTTATGATAATCATCTAGCTCCAATAATCTCTTACCAGCAAATTCCCTCATTACAAGGATTAGGTAACTGTAATCATTTGTTAAAGAAAATAAAGATCTCGGCTTGCCTTTTTCCCGATTGGGTATTTTTTCTTTCTTCACTAATTTAGTCATCTCTAACAATCTCAATTGTTGGCTAATGTTGGCTATTGTGGTATTTGACGTTTGCGCCAATTGCAATGGGGAATATTTTCCTTTTGAGAGCGCTTTCAGTATGTTCCACTTCTGCTCCGTGAATAATGTTTCCATTTCCATTGCTAAACCGGTATAGTGTAATGTATACCAATCTAATTATGAAAACATCTTGTATATAAATCTTTCCATTTTTAATTAACTAATGTAATAATGTATAGTTTTTATGAGTTTTATTAATAAATGATAGTAATTTACTGATTAATTAATTATTAAATCGCTTGTTTGAAAAATTAAAAGAAAGAAATATAAATGGGAGCATGAACTATTTGCTTATGGTCTTAGAAAGCTTGATTAACCCTATAAAAGCTGAAAAAAAGCCGTGGGAGATGTTTATTATAGGTGTGATATACTCCTCATTTGCGGTCATCTTCAGCTATTACATATTCAAAGAAGATGCCAGCTTAGTGGCAATTTTTTTAACAGCATTCTGTAGCGTTCCAATAATTTATGGGGCTATAAAACTTGAAGAAAAAAAAGACTTGATTATCCAAAAGGAAAGCTATTTATTAAAAGAGCACGGAAAAGCACTATCCTTTTTTATGTTTTTATTCTTAGGATTTGTGGTATCCTTCTCTTTATGGTATGTGTTCTTGCCTCCAGATCTAGCAAATTCCTTGTTTAGTGTGCAAACAAGAGATATAAACAGGATTGAGGTGATGAGTTATGGGGTAACAGGCAACGCTGTTGATCTATTGTCAACCTTCAGTAAAATTTTTTTTAACAACATAAGGGTTATGATATTTAGCCTTATATTCGCTTTTTTCTTTGGCTTTGGGGCAATATTTATTCTTACTTGGAATGCTTCGGTTATTGGAGTCGCTATTGGCAGTTTTATAGGAATAGGCATAAAAAGCGGCAATTTCTTAATAGCCTCTTTAGGTTTTTTGAGGTACCTTATCCATGGCATTCCAGAGATCCTGGCTTATTTTATGGCTGGATTGGCTGGCGGCATAATATCTGTTGCCATAATAAGGCACGATTTTGGTGATCATAAGTTCAAGCATATTGTTCTTGATTCTGTTGATTTGGTTATTGGCGCGGTTTTTATGTTGTTTATTGCGGCTTTATTAGAGATTTTTATTACCCCTCTGTTTTTTAGTTTGTAGTATGCCTTAGTATGCCTATATCCCAGAAAAAGATACTCCAGTTTTACTCTCCGCACTATCATATAGAGTTATCTTTTTCTTAGTATATAAAAGCGTAATCTTTATATACTGGTATAAATTATTTAGTAATTGGGGGTTTATTATGGTAATGCTGTTTGATATATTCCATCTGCCTGAGGATATATACGAGATAATATTCGCAACCAACCAGCAAAAAATTGTTGGGAAAGTGCTGATTAATTATATGAAAGAAAAGGGCAATGAGATCACAAAGACTGATATGTCCATATTGGCGACAAAGCTGCATGAAGGCAGTTTCATAACAGTGCTTGATGAAGGGCCATATAAAGGAAAAAAAGTTAAGCTTTCATACAATAAAAGGCAATTCTATGATCGGATTTTGACGCCTATGAAAAGTATGGGCCTTATTGACTATGACCTTTATAAAAAAACATACAGGATTAGCGATAAGTTTACAAAAGAATTAAATGGTATAGGCTTTATGTGGTCAAAGGAGATAAAAAAACCGCCGGTATACGGGAGCGAATAATCATTAAAACCCCTTCTTTTTTTTCATGATCTTCCTCAAAATAAAGATGATTGTAACGACAATAACAAGGTAGATTATCAAAATAAGCATATTGAACCTTTTCTTCTCCTCTGGCCTGTAATTGGCATTTATTATGCTTCCTTTCTCATAAGTCAATTTCTTATTGTAAGCAACCCTTCCTGAAACAACATACCTGCCTGAGGTTTTAGGTGTAAAATAATGTTTCAGTTCAATCGTTTCTTCACTGTTAACATCCACTTCTTCAGTTTCTATCACCTCAACAATCTCGTCTTCCAGTTTTACATTGCCAATAAGTTTGGCAGAAACAATTCGCGGCCCGGTATTTTTAAACACAGCGGCAATCTCCACAGGCTCTTCAACATATACCCACAGCTTGTTAGTAATTTTCTCTAACGCGCCTTTATCTATTATAGCCCCCTTTTCAACAACGCTGAAAGTAAGAAGGCCTCCAAAACTGCATTCATCAACAGCAACATTCACCCAGTATTGGCCAGCATCTAAGTTCTTGTTTGGTATTTTTTTTGTAAACTTTTTTTCAGTAGTCGGCAATATTTCCTCGCCAGTAAACTCATCAGACAGAACCAGTTTTTCTTGGCTTTGGTCCCAAATGCCAAACCTAATAACCGGCCTTATTCTTACATTTCCGCCATTAATTATTGTATAGGATAATTCAAGAGGATACCCTTCTTCTATATCTTTAAAACTAAAAGCTCCTGCGCTGCACAAAACCCTTTCGGTATCCGTTACTTCAACGTCTAGGTTTAATTTTACTGCAGCTTTTACTAAGCCGCCAGCTCTTCCAGTCAGATTGCCTTTTCTGTCTGTCACGAATTTTATTTCTCCACGATAACTATCACTTTTTGTATCATTAGGAGTCTGAACAATAATTTTCAAACGATATGGGCTAGATGAGGAAGCGCTAAATGTAGTGCTGTTTGGCTCAAATCTTACCCAACCTGCAATTTCCCCACTGACTGTAAAATGCCCGCTAAGGTCATCTTCTGAATTTGTAGTTAGGCTCACTTCCCTCTCTGCATAGCCATCCCTCAGCATTTCTTTAAATGCTACTCTAGAAGGGCTTATACCTAAGCTGATAGCATAACTCGAATTGACTAAAATAACTAGTAGGATTAAATAAAATATTACCCTGGTTGCCATTCCAGATTTGCTATGTTTTTTTGGGTTTCTCATCATTTTTACTCGATATTTCTTTTTTTGGATTTAATGCTTTTTTCTTTGACTCGTATTTCCTTACATCTAAAACCAACAAAAGAATAATTAAAGATATTATCACTAGTTCCACGGCTAGCTTAAAGATCAAAGGCTTATCGTTAACACATCTACGGTTTACCCTACTTTGAAAAAAAGCGCAATTAAGCTTTTGGCAGGTGTGGTTAGAGAATTGCTCATCATAGCTGCAGTTTAGCTTTTGGCAGGTGTGGTTAGAGAATTGCTCATCATAGCTGCAGTTTAGCTTTTGGCAGGTGTGGTTA
>CAZKBD010000101.1:0-5766 GCA_964550945.1 uncultured Methanosarcinales archaeon | reverse complement strand
GTATTCAACTTCTATAAGAAACAGCATAGAAATTAGCTAATCCTGTCCCACATCCTTTTAAGTGGGATAATTAATGAATATGTAAAAAAGTCTTCATTATTTTCAGTTATTCCAATTTTTATATTTCTTGTTTGTGCTTTGTTCCTTTTATGGTGTTGGTTATACCCATTGAAGTTTAGAAGAGAACAAAAAATAATAGCCAAAGAGTATGATTTGGAACCGATGCAGTTAGATAATTTAAGACAGGAGGATAAATTCTTAATTGAAAAGGATGAGATAAAGATGAAGTTCTTTCCAGCTGTCTGGTATTCAACCAATAAACATCATTTAGACAATCCTAATCTAATTGAAGGGATTATGTTTCCAAACATACATAGGGCTTCCATTTTAGTGACTAATAAACGCATAATTTTACCAATTGTAAGAAATAATATAATAAAAGAGATCTCAATTTGGTTTCCAGACAAGATTAATAATAAGTCTGATAAAATAAGATTTGTATTTAGTTCACTTAACGAAAATCAGGAAGCAGGTTTGTCTCCTAGTCTAAAATGTAAATCATTAGTTTTAGAGTATCTTGATACACAATCTAATGAGTTAATGAGAAACCCTTCACTTTCAATAGGTTTTGAAGAAAAGAGTATGGTTTTAGGTGTATTCATCAACCTATTTCCTTATGATTTTAACGAGTTCAAAAGTACTATGGGAAAAGCTCACAAGTCATAATAATTTTTGGATCGGCAACTCTTTGGGATTTTTTGCTTCGCAAAAACCGTTGCACTATCCCTCGGTCTGCTTCGCAGACGCAACTAACACAGATTAAGTTCAATAATTTTTAGTGGCTAAATGACTGATAAGGGGGCATTTCGTCGTTTAGTTAGTCATAGGGGGTGGGGCGTTTTGGTGGTTTAAGTTCCGTAATAATTACTTCTTAATAGTAGTTATATATAAATAGATTTAAATATACGATTATATTCATCTAAAATATAATGGAAGAAACTCAATCTTCAGTAAATCAGGTATTAAGAAACCCATATAGGGTATTTAATCATTTATCCCTTATTGAACGAAAGGTCGCCATTGCTAAAAAATGGGGATTTGCTGGTGATTCTGATGAAATTCATAAGGGGAGGTTTGAAGTTCTTTCTTCATTGCAGCAAAGAGCTGTCTCTGTAGAAGAGGCTGCTAGAGCAATTGTTTCAATGAATGGAAGATCAGTTGATGAACTTGTAAAGGACATGAATTCGGCATATCCAATAGGCCAACTTGAATTTCATATTACTGACAGGTGCGATTTAGACTGTGTTGATTGCCATTATCTCCACAAAACCGGAGCAACAGTAGGCTTTGATAAAATTCCTATGATTCTTCAAGGACTTTCTCCAAGAGCAATAACTGTAACAGGCGGCGGCGAACCAAATGTTTATAGCTCTCAGGGGCACACCATGAATGAGGTTATACTTTTTATCCACGAAGAACTTCCTGATGCTCAGATTGGTCTTATTAACAACAACACCAGAATGCCGGAAGGTACATGGACCGACCACATTTTATGGCAAAGAAGCTCTATTGACGCTTCAAACGCCGAAACTTATAGGCGTATTAAAAGAAAAGACAAATATGATGCAGTAGTAGCTAATGTAAGACGTATGCTTACTGATACACCTATCCAATATGTCGGAGTTGGCTTTCTGTATAGGAAAGAAAATTCTCATGAAATCTTTGATTTTCTTGAAATATGGTTTGAATGGTATCAGCAACAACCCACATCAATACAAAAAAGGTTCAATATCCAGTTTAGGCCTATCTCCCCACCTATTGAACAAGCAGGTTCTATAATGGCAGGTGGCGTTTATTTGCCGCAAGAAGTAATTGACGGAGTAAGAGGAGAAGTTGCTAAAGTCTTGAGTAAGGCAGAAACTGATGATAAGTTTACAGATTTCCTGTATACGGCAACCAATTTTCAAACGTTAGTGGAAAGAGCTAAAAAAGACCCATTTGTTCACACTGCAAGGCCATTTAGTAATTGTTACAATGCGTTAATACATAGAGTATTCAGGGCTGATGGCACCGAATATCCTGACTTCCTGCTTCCGGCATTTCCTGAATTTTCTTTGGGAAACACTCTCCAGGGTATACCTGAACAAGAAAGAACAAGAATAGGAATTTTACAATATTTTTTTTACCGTAGGATGGGTAGATTTTGTAATCCGGAGAGCTGTAGGCAGTCATGGGTTAACAATACGATAGAACATCCGGATCAGACAAAAATTAGGGATAGACCAGTTGGCAATTATTTTTTTTGAAATGTTCAATAACAAAGAAAATGGTTCAAGCAGTTGATGAAAGAAGAACGGTATTGTTAGGTGAAACGAGTCAGGTTTACCAGATTAGGAAAGGAAGTATCATAAGCATATCACCAGAGCAAACTTTAGTATTAGCAAATCTTATGCAGGATCCTACGCAACATTTTTTTAAAACACCCTATCACTCAGCAGTATACGTAGTAGACGGAGCCGTAGTTGGTTCTGTAAGAATACACCCTTCTAGCTTCTATCCAGGTAGCCCTTTTGATACTTTCAGGGCGATTGAAGAATTCTATGGAGAAGGAAATCTTGTGATACCTAGATTCTATCTTTATCCGAGTGGCGTTTGTAATTCAAGTTGTCATATCTGTCAGTTTCATAATTTAGATAGATTCAAAGGAAAACCGGTTAGTGAAAGGTTCATTCCTTATGAAGCTATCGAGAACATAATAGAACAGGTCTATTCAATGGGCTCTAGGCTTGACTCTATTTCTGCTGTCGTTTCTGGAGATGGCGAACCAACAGAACATCCAGATATACTAAGAATATTAGATTATCTGAAAGAAAAGGGTATGAGAATTTTCCTGACATCTAATCTAAGGCTACCAAGAGATAAAGATGGAGGTATAATAAGATCAATAGCAGATGACATTGCAATGATAACTGTTTCTATAAAAGGACTTAACGATGCTGCTTACGATCAATACCAAGGAACAAATGGCAAAACAACTTTTGGAAAAGTTCTTGGTAATCTAGAAAGATTGATGGCTAGTTTAGAACAAGCCGGAAGAAGAGATGATGTTTTAGTTGGTGTAGCAACCTTGATATTACCAGAAAATACTGGGAGCTATAGTTATATGATGGGTAGATTCATACAACTAGGCATTGATTATGTATATATCAATCCTGTAGAGCCTTCTTATGGAAAATGGGGGATTGAATTTACTGAAGCACAACAAAGAGTAACTGGGGAATTTTTTGATGATCTTAGATCTGTTGATTGTGGAAGAACAATAATAAGGTATCCTGGAACTTTAAGACTGGATGCTCCTGAAAGAAATGTTTATTTTGATGCAACAACCAGAGAAAATAATGAAGTGTGTGGATCTGCTCTGTGGAACCCAACAATAATAACAACAGATGCTCCTAGAAAAACTGGCGCTAGGATCTTAAGTTGCAGAAGCAGCCAAAATTTTGGAAATTCAGATTTTTGGTATGTTGATGGGTGGAATCCAACCAGAACTCAAGAAGATAGAGTTAAACAAACTGGAGACTTATCCCAAATTTTAGCAGAAAGAACACAACAAGTAATGGATGCCACTTTAGGATGCGAGGAATGTAGATTAGAGAGGCAAGTTAGAATGTTTGACCAAGTGATTACGCTTATGAAAACTCATGATTTTAAAGGGCAGTTCCTGCTTGGGTTTAATGTTGCTAATCTCATTCCCCATGGAAAAGCAATAACTTTCGAAGAAACTAAATAATAAATTAAATGAGATAATAAAATGAGCCAAAGAAAAACAGATATCCAACAAGAAATACCTGTAAATGTTGTACCTGATAAACTTCTCAGAATTTTTATCTCAGATTACTGCAATTTTAGATGTAGTTTTTGCGGTTGGCCTGTTTCACCTGAAGTAAATAAAGCAACACCTACTATGCCCCCGCAGGACCTAGCATTGATTACAAAAGCAATGGTGGCTACAGATTGTCATAATTTTCAGATTAGTGGTGGAGAGCCGCTCTTGCTCGATAGAGACTACTTGCTTGATGTAGTATCTGCTATATCTAGAACTGAAGGCGTTAATCAATTTTGGGCTGTAACCAATGGTTCAAGATTAGTGGATAGGCAATTCTGTCAAGACTTGTCTGCTGCAGGGCTTAGGCGAATTAATATGTCTATATCAGCAGAGACAAATGAGAAATACATGGCGTATAATGGGACCGGGTTTAGCTTAGATGATGCATTTAGGGCTATGCAGAATGCAGTTGAAAGCGGGATAGATGTGCACGTACATGTATGCCTAAACACAGATGGAATTTCATCTTATGAACAGCTCGAGGTCTTGTTAAAACGAGCAGAAAGTATAGGGGCAAGAAACGCTTTTTATTTTGGAGTGTATAAAACTCAAGCTATAGAGGATTCATTTGATCGACTTTATGTTGACCCACAAGAGGTAACTGAAGTTTTTTTAAGAAGTGATAGATGGGAGTTAGGTTATTCTGATAAAGGAAGGCCTTTTTTAACAGATGGTACAATGAAAGTCAATGTACCAAGAAAAGCAGTTTATGTAGTAACTGATAACTGTAAGGCAAATAACTGCAGGGAATATTGCCAGGGAATATATTCAGCACAGCTTTCTAGTTCACCTGAGGGAATGATGTTAAGTGCTTGCCAAAGAGTATTTCCAGATAGTAGAAATGTATTTATGGTAGATAATGAACTGCTGGCACGTAAAGATATTGATGGACTCATAGAATCATTCAGAATAATGTGGCAGTATGCTTATGGGAAATGACTAAAATTAGTCGTCCACCCCACCCCCCTCGTTCGTTTTCGTTGTTTAGAAATGCCCCCCTTAATGTATGTTCTTGATTGCTCACTTTGTTCGCTTGATTGAACACGAGCCACTAAAAATTACTTTTCGAAACGAAATCCGCCAGAACTTACGTAACTGGGAAAGAGTTTAACAAGCGATTATATTCAATTGCCGTGCCTCTCAAATATCACCGTTCATAAGCATCATCATGGTGCTTTAAATCTTCAAATTTGATTAATTTTGCAGAATTATCAACCTTAAAAATAAGAATAAAATGGGTGTCGATATGAACACCTTTAAAATCACTCAAGTCATAACTCAAATTTTTGTAATGGTTGGGGTCCTCAGAATTAATAACTTCTTGAATCTTTTTCATAGTCGCTTCATAACGCACCCTGTCTTTTTTTAAGAGTTTCTTTAAAATTTTGATAAGCCTGTTGCTTCTGTCAAGAACCGCCCCACTAAAATGGGGGGCGTGTTCTTGAGCACACTCAGAAACCGCCTTCTTACCCTGAGCTGAAGCAAAGGGATTGCGAGTAGCGGTTTCTGATGTTTCAAAATTATACATTCTCAATCTCTCTTCTTAAATCTTCAATGCTAGAAAATCTTTTGAATTTTCCTTTATCGATCTTTAATAGTTCTTCTTTATATTCTGGCCTCAGCCTAGGTTCAAGAAGTTCCTGCTCGAATTTCTCTATAACTAGATTAACTGCATCAGATTTATTTTTTAGACCGAACTTACCTTTTACTATGGTAAGAACCCTATCCTCACGTTCACCTAAATTAACAATTGCCTGTACCATTTTATCACCTTATTATAATTTATAATAAAATATAATAAACTGTTATATAAACCTTTCGTTTTATAGACTTTTGCGTTTTTTACAAAAACCTGTTCATTAAGTATTTTCTTTAAATTT
>CAZKBD010000100.1:0-5837 GCA_964550945.1 uncultured Methanosarcinales archaeon | reverse complement strand
CCAGTTTATAACTAGTGGCTGAAAGCCAATCTTCCTTTGTGATATGGGAAGTTTCTGAGCATGCTCAAAAATCACCATGTTGGTTAGCTTTTTATGTTCAACTTTTCATACCACCCTTCTCTAAGGGGTGATTTTTGACAGAATTTATATACCCCTCTAGGTTATATATTGTGATATGCGGAAAAAAAAGAGGGAAAAGACTGATATCAAGGATGCGGTTATCAGCATAGAGAAAGAAGTTCTCCATATAGAGAAAGGCATAGAACAAACAGTCAAAAAGAGCAAAATATTGAAATGGACTCTAATAATTTCTGCTGCAATAATCATCTTGTTCGTAATTGCGCTTTTTTTTGGCATTAAGATCAGCTTCATCTTGAAGGATGAGCTCCAGATAGGGCTTGAGCCATTGCAAAAATCACTTTATCTGGCGCACAATGATAGCGAAACAATTGATTTCACAATAACAAATAAAAATTTCAGGTCATGCAGATCCTACTGCGAATATGAGCTTATCAATATAGCGACCAATAAGACACTTTTCAAGGATAATAACTATCTGAGCTCAAACCAGGAGATAACCAAAAAAATTCTCTTTAGCGGAAATATTCCGGGCTCAGGCCAGCAGATATACGTATTCAAAGCCATTTGTAATAACATCAAAAGCCTCTTATGCGATACACAGGAAGCAAAAAAATACAAGACCTCTTTCATAACATTAAACTATGGCCTTACAGATGAAGAAAAAAAGCTTAAATCCAATCTTAGGGACAAGATTACATCTTATTTAGAAAATGTTTCAGATGCGGATATTTTGCTAAAAAAAACTATCTTAATGGGCACTCTTGTCCAAAGTGAAGATACTGGCTTATCAGAAGGATTTACATCAATTGCTATGCAATCATCTAGAATAAATGATTTATGGGAAAAAGAAAACTATAATGGGCTTTCCAAAGTTTTCCCAGGCAGTTCAATTGATGACTTAAACCAGTTTAACAATAAACTAAAAATCTATTATGATAAGGCTAGCTCAATTATTGCCCTCTACAATGCCAATATCCAAGAGCTGAAAAGCCTGATTAATCAGAGCAATGAATTTGAATCAATTTATGATTACTACAAAAAAACAAACAATGACGAAAAAGCAGAGGAAATAACCAAATTCCTTATCAGGCTAAACAGCACAAAAACAGCATTAGAGAACAAAAATTCAGGCTATAACGAAATCAATTCTGAGATAGACAGCATTTCAAACTTGTCCGCCAAAATCAAAACATCTTATCTGGCTGATTTGAATTATGTTTACCTTTATGGAATGTTTCACATTTTTAGGAGCAATAAGATTATAGCTGAACTAAACAAAAATATAAACCCTTTAGCTGGTACATCAGACCAAAATGTCAGCTCAATAATAAACGAGCCAGAACTAATAAAGGAAAATTGTGAGCTTATAAGCAGATTAAAACAATCAATTGAGGGTATCAATTCCAGTGCAGATAGTATCTTGAATAGCAACCACTATCATCTAATCAGCAATAACACTTTTGAGGAAACCTTAAATTTATACCAATCAAACCTAATAACCCAAGTTGACAACTCAATTTTCACAGAAGTTTCAAACACAGCAAACGAATCTCTTTATCCCTTTTTGGTCCAGAAAGAAATCAGGCAAACCACTGAGATTACAACAACTTTTGAAAATGTAACTAATATCTATCCTTTAATAAAACTCAGTTTCCCGAATTTACTTGAAGATTATGAAATACAATATTGCAGCAATATACATAATTCATTTAATGTCTCCTTCAAAATAGCTGGCCTTGAAGTCTCTCCTATACAATACAATTTCGAAAATATCTCTTCAGATATTATTGTGGATTTGCCTGCAAACAATCCAAAATGCTGCATCTTTAATGACTGCAGGGATTGTTGCTTAAGCGAAGAGTGCCTTAAATCATCAAAACAATATCCCATAATATTTGTCCATGGCCATGCTTTCAGAAAAGCAAGCTCTCCTGAAGAGTCTCTTGACAGGTTCACAGAAATACAACTTAAATTGCAAGACCAAGGCTATATCAATGCAGGCCAAATTGATTTAATCTCAGGAGAGGAAGAAATCCCTTACGCAGATTGGGGTAAAACCAGCCTTCCTTTGGCTTTAAGGGGAAGCTTCTATTATACAAGATTTTATGACCTTGGAAGATATGCAATAGCCACAGAAAAATCAGAGGGCGTAGAGAATTATGCTATCAGGTTAAAAGAGATTATTGATTTGGTAAAATTCAGGACTGGCAAAGAAAAAGTAACCATCATAGCCCATTCGATGGGAGGCCTTATAGTGCGGGATTATATCTCCTTGTTTGGGGAAAATGATGTGGATAAATTGATTATGATAGCAACTCCAAACAAAGGCATAAAAGAAAACATCAAAAAATATTGTGTCATCACCGGCTCGAAAAAGGAATGTGATGAGATGGCTGAAAACAGCATATTAATGAAGCGCCTGAATGATCCTGGCAAAATACCTAAGAATATCAAATTTTATGATATTATTGGCACTGGCTGCAGCATGGATGGTTTTGATGGTGACGGAATAGTTGTCAAAGAGAATGCAGCGCTTGATTATGCAAAAAATATTTATATCAAAGGCAGCTGTACAGACTTATTCAACTCAGACCTTCACAATAAAATAGTTGGATATCCTGAAACTTACGAAAAGGTTGTTGAGATACTTGAAAATGGCTAGGAGGAAAATAAAATGCAGCTAAAAACCTATAAACGATGTGTAATAATCCTTACAATAATCTTAGGAATCATTATTGGAGTCTCTTTTGTCTTCCAGGACATAATTGTTCCTGCTGTTTCTGTGTTAGTAGCTATCTTAATTTTATACTTCTGCAGAAGAAAGCTGGCAATAGACGAGGCAATTATTGAAATATCGCATAAGTCTTACAGGGCCGCATCCAACCTTTTTGTTATGGCAGCAGCAATCACAGGAATAATTCTTGTAGCATTAAAAGACCAATACCCTCAATTTACCCAAATAGGCCTGACATTAGCTTATTCAGTGTGCATATGGATCCTGATATATTTAGTGTTTTATTGGTTTTATAGCAGGAACAGAAAATGAAACCACAATCTAGTTCTAACTGTATGATGGTATCAGATAGGAAGATTTAAATATTTAGGTATAATCCCTACAAATATGGATCAAAAATATAATGAACTATTTAGAGTACCCTATTCTGTAAGTACAAGCACATCATCTGGTACGACACCTTTCCATCACGAAGATTATAGTGGAGGTGGTGTGGTTCATATAAGCGCTCTTAGCCCAGATAAAGCAAAAGAACTTGCTCTTGGTCAATTAAGGCCCAGATATGATGAGGGGAGCATTGGGTTTGGCAAAGTTTCATTAGTTACTTTTGTTGATATGTGGAGAGATCAAACAAGCGAGGAATTGTTTCAAACGTATATTGCAAATGCGCCAGAAAGCGATTTAGTTTTTTACGAGAGACGTGCTGCAGCTAGGTTATTAGCAGAGAGGCAATATGAACCGGTTGGTGAAGTTCTGTTAAGATGGCTAAATAATCCAGAGCAAGGAATGGTGCATCCATGCACTGATGACCCGCCATTTAGTTCCAGACATAATGTATTTGTTACTGATTTTCATTTCCAAGGGGATGTTAGGCCAAGAGACATACGAGCAATGGCTACAGAATCATTAGGGCTAATGAGATATGGAGGGGCAAGATCAGATCTGGAAAGATTAGCAAATGATGATGGAATTAGAGGAGAAGATCCTGGATCATACGTGGGTTTACAATTTGCTAAGGGCAGGCTAGACAATCCAGATTTTCATTATGCTGGAAAAGGTTGCGAGTTAGAGCATGATTTATTGATATTTATAGCTGCTACATCTCCAAAAGATTTTTTCAGAACATCCCTCTTTAAAGGTATGGTAAACCAGATTATCGCAAATGATCCTGATTATTGGTGTTCATCAAACACCAAATTAGCTGAAAGGTACATAGAAGCTTTGAGACGATTGCCTGATTTGAGACTTCCAGTGGTTGATCCAAACGCTGCTCCAGAAATGCTGATGCCCATAACTGATTACGCAATTTTGCAGCATGTAGGGGGGTCCATTTCAAAAGGTGCAGTTGCAGTGCCTGAAATTGATTTAACTGCTTTTTTAGCCAGAAAAGGAATTAATATGGATATTGCAGAATTTGAAGAAATCTGTGGAGGCGTCTTAAGTACAGTTAGGGAAGAGAGCGGTTTAACCAATGGAAGAGGGCAGGTAAAGGTTAGCCTATTTGATGGGACTACTCCTTGGGTTAATGGTGGTGTGAAAATGGAGATTTTAAAATACTTAAAAGAAAAAAGTATTAACCTTTACACTTTAATCTAACTCTTGTAATCCACTTTTTCTATCTGTATCTTAGAAATCAGAAAAGCTTTTAAATAGATTTAACAAAGAAGTATTCAACAATCAAAAAGAAGGTGATCTGATATGAACGAAAGAAAAGAGGCTTGGATGAGGATTCTGGTGTGTATAGTCAGCGGGATCATACTAGGGCTGTGGAAGGGGCTGATCCAGATTTTAGCGATAGTGCATTGGTTTATTGTTATTTTTACGAAGAAGCGCAAAAGAGGCATTGCAAAATTCTCTGAGATATGGAACACCCAAACATATATCTTTTTAAGGTATATGACATTTGTTTCAAACTACAGGCCATTTCCATTCAACAGTATAGAGAAGAGCATCTCTAAGTTTGAAAGGTAAAAAACTATTTTTTGCTATTCTTTAGTGATTATTATAGTAAAATTTAAATAATCTTTCCACTTTCCTTGTTAAAAATGGAAGAAAGGACCTATGATCAATGGGCTGGTACTGGAAGACCTCATGATATTTCTATTGAAAGGTTCAAATTGAAGCGGGTGGCATTTACTACTGGCGATTTCAGCCAAGAAATGTATGCTACATCTCCGCTTAACACAGGAGGAATAGGTAGTGATCCACCTAGCGAACCAAATACTTGGGAGTATGAACATGCGCAACAAACTGATCTTAGAATAATTAATTTAGCACGTGAGATAACAACTGGTGGGGCTGCATTGGCCTTACCTAGGCAACCACAAAAATTATGTGAGGAAGAGGGAAGGGTTATAGATGATTATTTTGCAGGTAATTTAGGAGTTTGGAATAAATACCTTCTTGAATTGCAATCGAGATTTGGTAGCGTTAATGTTCTGGGAGTAGTGTATTACACCAGAGAAGTTGGTGAGATACAGACTATTGACAGTGTATTAAGAAGATTACATAAGACTTATGGTACTCCGCGGCTTGAAATTGAAGGAGTAAGCACAATGAGTGAAAATGCGAGAGAGTTGAGATTCTTACCCCAATTTAGAACAGAAGATACAACAATATGGGTGTTAAGGGACAGTTGTGGAAGTCTTGATTATAATGCGGAATTTGTGGCTTTTCCAAAATTACAACTTGAGCAATTAGCTGAAGATGCTTTGAAATCAAGGTATAATATTGCATATTTATCTACTGAAGGTATGCATACAGTCCATATTGAAAAAGGATGTCCTGGTTTAGATGGCTATTCTGGTGGACCTCCTGAAACAACTAGTGTCCCCATAAAACTTATCCTAGACTTAAAAGAGAGAGATTATAGATTTGCAGTTGAATTTAAATAAAAAGAATAATTCATGAATTGCGAATAATATGCAACTAACTTTTCTTGATGGTTTATTACTGGTACAGAAGGTAAAATAATAACTATGCATTTCCAAGTAAACTTTTGCGTTTCTCCTCTGTAAGCACC
>CAZKBD010000099.1:0-5866 GCA_964550945.1 uncultured Methanosarcinales archaeon | reverse complement strand
AGATTTTTTAATGGAAAAGTCGCAGATTTTAGCAGTTGTTTCACTTCCTCAAATCGCATTTACTCATTTTGGGGCAGGAGTTAAATCCTCTCTTGTATTTGTGAGAAAGAAAAAAGACAACGAGAGAGCAGGCAATTATCCTATTTTTATGTCAATTGCCGAGCATATCGGCTATGACGCAACAGGAAGAAAAGACCCAGTCAACGACTTAAACACAATCCTGCAAGAATACAAAAAGTTTGAGAAAAGCCCAAAGGGGTATAAAGGGGTTTAAGATAATGAATAAAAAAGGTCAAGCTGAGATTCAAGCGATTATTGGTGGTATTGTTGCCATTTTTTTCCTAATAGTATTCATCTCAGCAATGATTCCAGTATTTCAATCTCTTACAGGATCAGATGAGAAACAAGCAGAGATTAACAAACTAACCAATGAAAATGCATTACTTAAACAACAATTAGCAAATAAAGATGTAGAAATATCCCAATTACGAGCTTTATTAGAGTCGCTAAATTCTACGATTGGAGAAAAAGATACACTTATCTCTAATTTAACAGGACAAATTACTGAAAAAGAAAAGGAAATTCAAGATTTATCTCAAGAATTAGAAGGGTATAAAGAAAAAGAATATTTGCCAACAATAAACAATAATTATTATAATATTCTAAACTATGTTGAAAGAATAGAGAATAAGTTTTATACGATAAATTTAGCTATTAGTTTAATTTCCCTGACTTTGTTTGGCATGGTTATTAAAATGTTCGGGCTTGATGTAATAATAAAATTATTGTGGAAAAAATTAAGAAGAAAGAAGACAGAGGAAGATAAAAATGCCTGAATGTTTTACTATATTCGCTGACGAAATTGAGGGAAGACTTGACTGTCATTTTTACAGACCAGAATATACGCAGTTAGATAAAAAAATTAAAAGCATCTCAAAGAAGAAACTTAATGATTATATTCTTTCGATTTCTGGAGGAGCAACACCAGATATAAAAGAAGCTAAGACCTATTATTCAGACGAAGCTGAAGGTATTACATTTTTACGAGTACAGAACGTTACACCAGAAGGATTGAATCTTGAAGAGGTCAAATTTATCAATAAAGAAACCCATGATGGAATGTTAAAAAGAAGCCAAGTTAAAGAGTATAATCTTTTAATTAAAATTACTGGCGTTGGTAGAATGGCGGTGTCTTCTGTTGCACCTAGAGGTTTTGTTGGGAATATTAATCAGCATTTAGTCGTTATTCAAACTAGAGATGAAGAGACAAGTAAAGTATTAGCTGCATTTCTTAATTCAGATGTAGGAGAAAAACTTGCGACAAAACGAGCCACTGGCGGAACGCGACCCGCGTTAGATTATGAGGCTTTAAAATCAATTCCAATCATATTTAACGCTAAGATAGTAGATGTTTATGAAAAAGCTATAATACAAAAACAGAAAATAGAGTCAGAAGCTCTAAAACTTCTTGACTCATTAAATGATTATGTTCTTAATGAATTAGGGATAAAATTCTCACCAATAAAAGAAGATAAAATATACTGCATAAATTCAGAGGAATTAGAAAATAGCAGAAATGACCCATATTATTTTAACCCTAAATTTAAAAGACTTCTTGCAGATTTACAAAAAAGCAAAATTACATTAACTAAATTAAAAGATGTTGCAGAAGATATTTTTAATGGAAAAACTCCTGCAAAAGAAGATTACGCAGAGGAAGGCAATTTAATCTTAAAAGTAAGCTGTTTAAAGCATAATAAAATCAAATGGGATAATCTTTCTTATTTTAAAGATGGTGTTCCCGCGGTTAAAACCATAAAGGATAAAGATGTTTTGCTCTTATCTTCTGCTCATCAAGGAGAATATTTAGGAAAAAATCCCTGCATAGTTGAGATGCCAAATAATCTTAAAGAGAAAAATATTTATTTTGTAGGCGAATTAATAAATATTAGAGCTGACACGGAAAAAGTTAATCCATATTATATTTTAGCTATATTAAAACTAAATGAGTATTATCTGTTTGTCAATAGAGAAAAAAGAGGACAAACCTCTCATTTATATTCTGATGATTTAGGAAATGTAAAGATCCCTCTGCCTCCTCTTGCTGTTCAAAACAAAATCGCTGAAGAAGTAAAAAAACGAATGCAAAAAGCTGAAAGTTTGCAGAAAGAAGCTAAAGAAGAACTGGAAAAAGCGAAGAAGGAAGTTGAAAAAATAATTTTAGGTTAAGTTTTCTCGCACCCAGTCGTAATCGTCGTTCGGAACTCCCCTCGTTCGTTTAGTTATTCGTTAAAAATTGTCCCCTTCTTAAGATTTCAATTTGTGAAATCACCTATTTTTAATTGTCCTTTCAAGTGAGTAAGACAACCATAAGTATCATACTCGAAAACATCTTTGCCCATCTGCTCTTGCATGTATAAAAATATCGAAATAAAAAGTATTAAATATCAATTAGAGTTATTAATTTAAAATGCCAAATTTAAAGTTTCTTAAGAAAAAACCGACTAAGATAGTTGCAGTAGGCTTAAATTATCATTCTCATGCAAAAGAGCTTGGCATGAATACCCCTCATCACCCTATCTTGTTTATTAAGCCGACAACTTCATTGATTGGTGATGGAGATACTATTATTTTGCCTAAGATGTCTGAAAGAGTAGATTATGAGGCTGAGCTTGCCTTGGTTATTAAGAAAAAAGCTAAAAATGTTTCTGAGAAAGATGCTCTGAAATATGTTGAAGGGTTTACATGCTTGAATGATGTGACTGCCAGAGATTTGCAGAAATTAGACGGACAATGGACAAGGGCAAAATCATTTGATACCTTTTGCCCTGTTGGGCCTAGGTTGGTCAAGCCTGGAAAGATTGATCCAGATAATGCAAGAATCCAGCTCTATCTTAATGGAGAGCTAAAGCAGGATTCTTCAACAAAAGAGTTTATCTTTAAAGTTGAGTATCTCATCTCATTTATTTCCCATGTTATGACCTTGAATCCAGGAGATATTATCACAACCGGAACCCCTCCCGGAATTGGGCCGATGAAAAAAGGCGATGTTGTAGAGGTAAAGATTGAAGGAATCGGCATATTAAAAAATTATGTTAGATAGTGATTAATTCAGTCGGTTTTTCTCTGCAGCTTAATAATGTTTTTAACTTCTTTAGATCTGATCTTTCTTTTACTATAGAGCTAAATGTGTTTAAAGCTAGTTCCGGAGTGTTGTTGTTAATGCTGAGATGAGAGAGTAGAACATGATGCAGCTTATTTTTTGCATGCTCTAGGACAAGCAGAGCAGCATCATAATTAGAAAGATGGCCAAGCTTGCTTGCTATTCGCTTTTTGAGAAAAACAGGATAAGGCCCGTTCTTAAGCATGTTTACATCATGGTTTGCTTCCAGGATTAAAAGATCGGACTCTGAAACGCTTTGTATAACATTTTCGCAGCTGTAGCCTATGTCAGTTATTACGCTTATCTTCTTGCTTTTGTTTTTTATCAGATAACTTACTGGTTCAGAAGCATCGTGGCTTTTTGAGAAAGGAAGGATATTCAAGCCATTAAAATCCAATTCCTCATCAGTTTCAATTATATTCGCTTTAGCAGAATTAATGAAAGATAGGTCAAGTGTTCCTTTATTTATGTAGATAGGTATGTTATATTGCTTAGACAAGATGTTTAGTCCTCGAATATGGTCTATATGCTCGTGAGTCACAAATACCGCTTGTATATTTTTAATGTCCTTTCCTATCTTGTTTAATCTCTGTGCAATCTGCTTGCAGCTTATTCCTGCATCAATCAGAATATCTGATTTATCAGAGCCTACATAGAAGCAGTTCCCTGAGCTTCCTGATGCTAAAACACTCACCTCAAACATAGATTTGTTTTATTGCAGGTTATTAATAAATGTTTCCTTATAGGATATTTTAAGATGCCAATAACAATGGTGAGGGCGAGCCGAGGGTTGGCTCCGTCGGAGTGGCGAGCAGGCGAAGCCGTCCGAAGCCATTTTTGTTGTTGGCATCAGCGCCATGGTTGGATTTTTTTTAATTAGTTTTAAATAGGGGAATTTATTATTTAATATTATGAACCTTGAAAATGATCATATGTGCTTTGTCTGCGGAGATAAGAATAGCATAGGCTTAAAATTAAAGTTTGATACCTCTGGCAAAAAAACCAAGGCAGTTTTTATCCCAAAAAAAGAGCATCAAGGCTACAAAGATATTGTTCATGGAGGTATTTTGTCTTCTATGCTTGATGAAGCCATTACAAGATTAGGCTATGAGCTCGGATTAAATACAGTTACAGCAAGGATTGAGGTTAATTTCAGGAAGCCAGCTTATGTTGGTGAGAAATTATTTTTAGAAGGAGAAATAACTAAGGAAGAAGGCAGGAAAGTTTTTGGGAAAAGCAAGGTTACTAATGAGAAAGGGGAGTTAATAGCGGATTGTGATGGGATTTTGGTGAGGGTTAAGTAGAGTAATAATCATAGAAATCATTAAAAAGCCAGTATAATTAGCTAAGTAACATGGTTAAATTTGTATCTAAAACAGTTATTGAAGTGAACAGGGAATTATCCAGCCTAGATAAGTTTGCTCTTGAG
Source organism: uncultured Methanosarcinales archaeon (assembly GCA_964550945.1). GTDB lineage: Archaea > Nanobdellota > Nanobdellia > Woesearchaeales > CAZKBD01 > CAZKBD01. The sequence continues at coordinate 1,274 of CAZKBD010000099.1, read as the reverse complement.
TTTATTAAGATACTAAGAAAGCACACTATGTATGTGGTTATTAGTGGTTATGTTTCTATTTTACTTGGAAGGGCAAGAGTCAGCGAGGATATTGACATAATCATTCCAAAAATGGAAGTGTCAAAATTTTCAAAATTACTTAAAGATTTGCTAAAAGCGGATTTTTACTGCTTAAATGCAGAGGCTGAACAAGAGATATACAGTTATTTAAAAGACTCTCTTGCAGTTAGATTTGCTAAGCAAAACACAGTTGTGCCAAATGTTGAATTAAAATTTTCAAAGAATAAAATTGACGATATCTCCTTAAGTGAGACAATAACTGTCAAAATAAACAATGATGAGATTATCACATCAAGTCTGGAATTGCAGATTGCATTTAAGGAAAAGATTTTGAAATCTCCAAAAGATATAGAAGATGCAAGGCATATAAGGAATGTTGCAGAGGGGCATATAAACAAGAACAAAATAATGGAGTATGAGGAGATGCTTGATGACTTTCAATGAAGAAAACCAAAAAGAAAGATTGAAATTTATTGATTTATGGTCAAAATATGTTTTAGAGCATGATGATAAGGTTTGGTCAAGGCAACAGAATGTGATTATAAACTCTGCTCTTAAATCAGCTAACATGAGCAAAGAAGAATATTTGAAGATGAAAGGCAAAAATAATTAAATAAAGAGGTATTTTCTCTGTTAAAGGTGATATCATGAGATCAGACATATTAAAAACAAAGATTGAAACATTGCCGCACAGGGCTTTGTTGATGAGTTCTGGTGTTAAGAAAGAGAACCTCTTATCTAAAACTTGAACAAAATCCATTTGCATTTTTCATACAATTTCCAATCACCTTAAAAATGGTTCAACTGTCAGATTATGATTCACAAAAAATTCTTTAAACTTTTTTGTGACCGAAAATCTATGATTTTTTAGGGTCTGTCCATTAGCACTGGACATTCACGCGTAGCGCTTATAAATAGAAATCATTTACATAGTTTCACCATAATAAAAATTGGTGATTGAAAATGATTAATAATAAAAAAATGCAAAATAAGGATTTAAAGTTTGATTTATTTAGATTACATGTTCCTGAAGAAGATAACGATCCAAGATGGAGCTGGATTAGGGCTTCTGGAAAAGATTTGTCTCCTTATGTGTATTCTCTTATAAAAGAATTAACTAGTAAAAAAGGTACAAATAATGTCGCCAAAAAGACAAAAGAGCTTGTCCCTAAACTTTCTTTAGAATCTATTTTGAATTATTTTTGGAGTAAATA
>CAZKBD010000098.1:0-6225 GCA_964550945.1 uncultured Methanosarcinales archaeon | reverse complement strand
GTTTTTTAAACTGATATACAAAATAGTACACTAAGAAATCTTTGTCAAAACCTCAACTTTTCCGTCTTTGCCAATATATAATGACTTTTCAGCCTGGCTTACTAATCCATTCTCTTTTTCAACTAATGGCGGGTATTCTTTCAGTATGTCTAATAACTTGAACTGGTTTAGAGCATATTTAATCTGCGCTTCAGAATAGCCAGCAATCCATCTTGTTGTAAAAGGCAGGCCATCAAACTCTTCAATTATTTTTTGTATCTGCCTCACAAAACCGATCCTTACTGATTTTTTTCCAAGCATTGCAAATATTTTAGGGTCGCCTTTCTCATATATTAAGCCAGCTCCGGTTGTTGCAAATGGCTCTATTGCATAAACATGATCTTTTTCTAATTCAATATCATCTTTTGTATCAAAATTAGGTATCGTAGGAGGAGCATGGATATTGTAAACGTTTAGGCCATGTCCGCTAAGATTCCTTATTGGCTTAAAGCCAAAGCTTTCAATTGTCTCTTGTATAACTTTGCCAATCTTTCCTAATTGTAAATTGCCTTGCTCAATTGTTTTTATCGCTTCTTTTAATGCTTCTTCGCTTGCTTTTACTAATTCAGAATGTTTCCCGGATAAATCTACAGTGCAGGCATTATCACCAATGGCTCCATTAACATGAACGCCAATATCCAAGCTTGCCAGTTGGCCTTTAAAGATGATATCCTCCTCTTTTTTCTCGATAAGAAAATGAGCAGCTGTTTCATCAAGGCTTATTTGAGGAGGAAAAGCAAAATCGCCGCCTGACTTTCTTATTTTTTCCTCAATCTTCTTAAGAACATCAAAATAAGAAGCGTCTTTTTTAATCAAATTCCTGCCGTATTCAAGGGCTTCTGCCGCTATATTTCCAGCTTTCCTGAAATCTCCAAGTTGTTCCATAAACGAAATAGAAAAGAGCAGTTGTTTTTAAGGGTTTTTATTTTATCCTGACTGCTTCGAGATTTCTTGGGGCTGAAGTTTCGATTCTGGCGATTTTGTGGATAGAGCTTGCAAGATTCAAGCATCTCGAAGATTCACCATGGTTAACAATGACTTTTTTAGGCTTAGGATTGCAATGGTACACAAAATTCATCAATTCTTTTCTGCTTGAATGGCCTGAGAAGCCTTCTATTGTCTGGATATCCATTTTAATGTGCATCACTTCTGGATTTAATGAGCTGCCAATCTGGAATTCTCTTTCGCCACGCTGGAGCCTCCTGCCTAATGAGCCTTCTCCCTGGTAGCAGACAAAGACAAGTGTGTTCCTTGGGTTGTCAGATAATTGCCTTAAATATTCCACAGACGGCCCGCCTACCAGCATTCCAGAGGTTGCTAATATGATGCAAGCGCCTGTCTCCTCAATTATCTGGGTCCTTTCTTTTTTAGAGCCAACTCTTTTGAAGCAATCAGCCAAGAAAGGGTTTTGGTCTTTATGGAATATGAGCTTTCTCACTATATTATTTAAAAATTCTGGATAAGCTGTATGAATTGCTGTGATGTCCCAAACCATTCCATCGATGAAAACAGGGATATTCTCAAGCTCATTTGATTTTATCATTGTATCCAATACAACCATGACTTCCTGGGCTCGACCTGCTCCAAGCACTGGAATAAGAATCTTGCCTTTTCTTTTTATTGTTTCCTGTATGATCTCTTTTAGATGCTGCTCTTGCTGCTCTCTTGGCGGCAGGATATTATCTTCACCACCATAAGTGCTTTCCATCATCAATGTTTCCAATCTAGGAAATACTGTTGATGCAGGCTCCAATAATCTTGTTCTGCCATACTTCATGTCTCCTGTGTAGAGCATGTTGTGCAGCCCATTTCCAATATGCAAATGGACCATTGAAGATCCTAACATATGCCCTGCATTATACAGAGTTAATCTCACATCAGGCGTTACATCAGTTACTTCTTCATATTCTAGTGTAACAGTATGCTTGACCATCTCCTTTATGTCATCTTGGGTGTATACTGGCTCTTTTCCGTCGTTTCTGGCAATCTTTATCAGATCAAGCTGCAGAAGGGACATTATATCTCTTGTTGGAGCAGTACAATAAACAGGGCCCCTATAGCCGAATTTGAATAGATAAGGGACAAATCCAGAATGGTCAAGGTGAGCGTGAGAAACTATCACAGCATCCAGATCCTTGATGTTGAATTCCGGAGCCTCAAGCAAAGGATAGGCTTCATCGTCTGATGCTACATTAATCCCGCAGTCCAGCAATATCCTTGATTCAGGTGTCTGCAGGAATAAGCATGACCTGCCAACTTGCCTTGCTCCTCCAAGATAGCTAACTCTTATCCATTCATGCTTTTTTTCTCTGAGCCAGCCGTCATAAATTCTGTGGCCAACCTTATCGAGAAATTTTCTTCTGTAATCTGAATGCTGGTATAATACAGCACGAATGTTCTCTATAAGTTTTGATCTTATTGCCGGCTTTCGCCTTATTATAGGCACCCATAAGGTTTTATTCCTTATCTCTCGCAGAAATGCCCCTTGTTTGCCTATTGCTAAGCCTGGCTTTTCAGCCTCTATTATCACAATCGAGCGCTGCGAGTCAAATATTATATTATCGACAGCAGCTTCCTCAGGAATAATCTTTTTTATCTCTTTTTCTGCTTTCTCCATATCCATTGTTACGCTTGGATCAGGCCTTAATTCGACTCTTTTTTTGATATCATCAACAACCTTCTTAATCACTCCATTGTTATCCAGAAAAAAATCCTTGTCTTTTGTATATAGAACTATATTAGCGCCTTCAAAACAAGCGTCACTTATCCTATCCTGTGGCAAATACTTCAAGATTTCTTTTATTATTTCGCCCATTTAATTCACCATTTAAAGAATTTTAGCACAATATTTTTTATTGATCTAAGCTTCTATCTTAACTGAAACATCCTTTGACAATACATTCTTAACCCCATCTTTTGTTACAGTCACAATGTTAATACCATTTCCAGATGCTATATCCCTCTGTACTGCTGCGTTTATTGATTTTGCCGCAAGCTTAACACCCTCATCAACAGATAGGTCTTTTTTGTAGAGTGTTTCTAAAACGCCGTATGCCATCACTGAACCTGAGCCAGAGCTTGTGTACTCATCGCATTCTGTCACAGAGCCATCAGCACCAACATCATAAGCATACAAACCAGAAATGTCTATGCCTCCAACAATAAAATGGCTTATTCCTGGTATTAAACTTAATTTCCTGATATTTTGGTAAACCAGCGATGCTAACAGATTAGTTGCTTCTTTTACTGTGCATTCTCTATTTGTTCTTATCTTTTTTAATTGAAGCTCAGCTCGTATCAGTTTTGTTAACAATTGGACATCTGAGACTGTTCCAGCCATTGTCACAGCTATATTGTCAGTTATTTTTGCAATCTTCTCAAATTTTTTGTAGGCTAATAAATAACCAGAAGTGACTCTTTTATCAGCTGCTAACACAATGCCCTCTTTGCAAACGATTGCAACTGTCGTTGTGCCTGTTTTTTTGATATCTTGATCTTCTACCATTCTTTATCAGAATTCTTGATAGTATGAGGTGAGCAGGTAATATATAAATGTTGCGGTTTTGCCACGAAAAAGGAAGGATTTTAGTGAGCGCACTTATGACTCTTCACTCGGTTCTTCGCCCTTTTTCGTTTTCTTCATCTTCTTTGTCAGTCCTATCTTATTACCGCATTTTCCGCATTGGAACACAAAAGCAGGAACCCCTTCAAAGCTTTTTCTTTTGTATTCAGTTGTTGCTTCTCCCTGGTTTCCGCAATGGGGGCATGTATAAATCACCTCAACTTTTAGCCTAGGCTCATGCTGCTCTTTTGTTTCAGTATAGCCGCATTCAGGACATTTGTATTCATCTGCTCTTATCTTTATTTTCCCTTTTTCCACTGGCTTGCCCATCTTTGATTTGTGGCATTTTGGGCAATCAACCCTATAGACCCATGCCATTGCTTTGCCATTGCCTATTGTCCTGTTTGAAAAATAAACACATTCTTCCACTGATTCAGGCTGTTTTAAAATTTTTCATCACCTCTATAATCGTTGCACTTCAATACTAACCGCTTTTTCATTCACTTTTATGTACATCGGGCATAACCTGTAAGGATAACTATTTTCTTTGCAGTAATTTATTAATCTTTCTTTTTCTTGCTCTGTCTTGTACTTTACAATCACGTTAATACCTCTCTTATCTTTATGAATGATGCCATAATCTTTTAAATCATTTTTTATTTTTTTGCTTATTTTATTGAAATAATCGTGCCTTTCTTTTAAGTTATTTAATTTTTCCAATAACTTTTCTGAATATTTTTCATCAAATGAGATTGTATTGAATATCTCTTTTCCTTTTTCATAAATCTCTTTATTTTTTATCGAGATAAAACCACCATAACCCCCATCAACTGGCTTGTACTCGCCAAACGAGCAAACAAGGACGTCTGCATAATCCCCATATTCAGCTCCATCACCAATGCAGCCGGTTATATCAAGGATAGTTATTATGTCACTCTTGTTTAAACTATCAAAAACTTCTTTATAAGGCTGCTCTGCAAAATAACCAGCAGGATTTGAATATAGCACGCATAATATTTTTTTATCATCTTTGATTATTTTTTTTAAATTGCCTGTATCAATGACCCCATTATCTGTTTTAATCTCAACTGGCTCTAATTCAAGCATCTTTGGGTATTTTTTATAGGTAAACCAGCCGCCCTGGTCTGGGATAAGAACAATGTTTTTGGTTATTTTATGGTTTTTGTCTAGAGTAGACTGCCTTGCCAGATACAAAGCTGCAAATATAGCAATGTTGCCTCTTGAAGTAAGCTCAACAGTATTATGGCCAGTTAATTTCCTTAATCTATCTTTTATCTTTTCTATCATTGCTGCTAATAAAATCATCTGCTATTTAAAAACATTTATAAACCTAGTAGAATTTTTTCTTTTCCACAGCGGAGTAGGGCAGTCAGGAGTGCCCGATGGGCTCATAACTTCTTTCGTAAGAAACCCATAGGTCAGTGGTTCAAATCCACTCTCCGCTATTTTTCTTCAAACTCTTCAGCGCATTCTTCGCTGCAGAAATAGTGTTTCTTTCCATCGCTGTCTGTTGCGATTATGGCATCTTCCTGGTCTATTAACTGGCCGCAGTTCTTGCATTCAATATCGTCTTCACCTTCAGTAAAGCCTTCTTCTCCAGGGCTTATCTCGTCATTTTCGCTTAATTTCTCACGGCCTTCTTTTGTGTAAACATCCGCTTCTTTTTCGCCTTCTTCCATGTCTTGCTTAACTTTCTCTTCTGTCTCTTCTTTTTCAATGCCTTGCTCTTCTGCTGGATAAACATCTTTAACCATTTTTTACCTCTCGTATGACTTATGGTGCTGTGAATCGGTTTTTAACTTGTGCTGGATCTCACGTTCCATCTCAATAAACACTTTGTGCAATGCCTTTGCCAAGTCCCAGTCTGTTGCTGTTGATTCAAACATTTTTGAAGGAGCAAGCGCTCTGGCATGGAGGCTATACTTATGGTGTGTTCCTGTTTTTTTATGAATTTTTATATGCACTACTAAAGAAGTCATATTACTTAATTGCCTTCTGATCTTTTCATGATAGCTAGTCGCTAGCTTATTCACTAGAGCCTGCTCTGGCATTTCCAGATCATTTAATCCTATGAACTGAATAATTTCTTCTGTCATACCTAGCCTTGTTTGTGTTGGTGGTTTATATAGTTTATTATTTTGAATGGGTTCATCTAACGTTGTATGTTAAAAAACAAAAAAGAATATAAATGATAACATAAAAGCTAGAATCTATGCTATTGTGCGGTATTGATGAAGCCGGAAGAGGCCCTGTGATAGGCCCTATGGTAATGTGCGGCGTTCTTATTAATGAGGAAGACGAGCCTAAACTAAAAAAAATGGGGGTCAAGGATTCTAAACTGTTGACGCCAAAACAACGCGACCAGTTATTTGATAAGATAATAAAACATATTCTGAAATACAAGATTATAATAATACAACCCAATGAGATTGATGATGCTCTCAATTCTGATGAGTTGAACCTGAACTGGCTGGAGGCGCAAAAATCTGCTGAGATCATAGATTATCTAAAGCCGGACAATGCAATAATTGACTGCCCCAGCACCAACCGCAAGGCTTACAAAGAACACTTAATGAACATAATAACCGCAATCTTGTGTTTCA
>CAZKBD010000097.1:0-6250 GCA_964550945.1 uncultured Methanosarcinales archaeon | reverse complement strand
CTTAGTTTTGCTCTTATCTGGGAATTTGTTAAGATTTGATTATATGACTTGATTAAAGCCGCTGCCCCAACAACGTGAGGGACAGCAATAGAAGTTCCGCTAGCAACTGTATAACCATCATCCAAATAAGTGGTGTTAATATTAACTCCTGGAGCAACCAATTCGAGTTCAAATCCGTAATTTGAGAAAAGTGCTTTTTCATTGTTTTCGTCTACAGCACCAACTGCAATAACATCAGAGTAGGCAGCAGGATACAAAATATTATTTTCTCCATTATTGCCTGTTGCAGCTATTAATAAAATATTATTATCATAAGCTTCTTCTATAACTTCTTTAAATATTTGTGAATAGCTTTCCATGCCAAAGCTCATGGAAATGATGTCCATATTGTTGTCGATAGCCCATTCAATGCCTTCAATAGCATCTGATAAATGCCCTGTAGAATCTTCCATTATTTTAACAGCGTAAATATCAGCTTCCGGAGCTACACCAGCTAATCCATATTCATTTAACAGAGCAGAAACAACGCCTGCGACAGCAGTTCCATGGCCATTGTTATCATCATAATTATCGCTTATAACCGAATATCCTCCAGAAACAGCTAAATCATCATGCTGGCTAATACCTGTATCTAAAATTGCTATTCTAACACCGTTTCCTTTCGTTATATCCCAAACAGAAGGAGCTTTTGTCTTTTGTATATTATATGGGATGTTATCCTCTAATGATTCTATACCCTGGTCAAGCTCTATATATTCTATATCTGAATCATCAATTAAGTCTTCAATATCGGTTATATTGCTTCCTATTTTTGCAATATTAAATCCTAGATATTCCTCTTCAATGTCTTTTATCTTGTCTTTATTAAATGATTTTTTATAACTTACCAAATATTCATTTCTTTCTTCTTTATTTTTAATATTTTCGAGGTATTCTTCTGTTTTTTCGTTTAGTTTGTCTTTGTGCAGGTTTATTAAATTTTTTATGTCTTTTTTTGTCATGCTTAACTCACTTGCTGCGCTCAAATTATCAGTAACACTAATCTCAGCTATTGTAACATTCTCTAGAGGCAGTGTAAGATTAGTTATATTCTTAGAAGGAATACTCTCATTTAAGATAAGTTCACTTTGATTAAGCTCGCTCTCGCTGCCTTCGGTGATAACAGAGCCGGTTATAGCATCTAAACTCTCATTAGCACTATTATCTTCTGGGTGATTAGCAACATCAACAGGCGCATTATATGTATCGTTCTCAACAATAAGACTAATATCAGGAGTTATATCCAAATCAGAAGCTACATTCAAACCATCCTCTCCTAAAGAGCTGTTTGTTTCGTTTTGGTTTATACCAAAAACAGTAATGAAGAATATAGAAATTAGTAACAGTAGTGAAATGATAGTCTTTAACTGACCTCTTTTTGTAATCTTTTCCACCCCAACATTTAACAGCAAACTCTAACTCCTATTTAAACCTTTTTATTTTTATCGACGATAAATTGATAAATTTACACCTAATCAAACTGTTTTTTCGACTCTTTTTTGTTTGTTATTCAATACAATCAAATAGGGGGTTATGGGTAAGAAACTTGAAAAAGGGAGTGTCCTTACCCTATAACCCTTAAAGCCAATTTAATCTACTATGACTTTGAGTTTTGATTAATTTTTTAAACACATCCTTGTATCTTTATCTTTAATTTGTCAATTTCAACAAAATCATCAGGCAGAGCAGGTGCATTGGTTTCATTAGAATCGCTAATGGTCTGGTTCAAAACAACAGCACTGACAATAATAGAACTAAAGAATATAGCTACAAGAGCCAAGAGATTAAATTGGCTTCTCTCACTAAAACTAATACAAAACACCCCCCTTTAGCACTAAAAATGGAATTTTCTATTTAAGCCTTTATTGTAACTAGATAGAAATTAACAGGAAGTGTTTATATAAACTATATTAAAAGCTACTCAGAACATTCACAGCCACATTCAACAAACTCAATAATCTCTTTTGAAGCTTCTGCTATTGCCTTGAGGTTTTCCATGATCTTATAGTAATCTGCATCGTACAAAGCTAAATGATTGAAGCTATTGTTATCAAGGCCAGAGTGCTTTGTGACAACATAGGCAGTTCCACCAGGCCCGAATCTTATCATTTCACACCAATGAAATATTTTGAAAATCGAAGAGTGATCGCTGACAACAAGATAGAATAAGCGATGAATGCCAAAGCCAGATGAAGTATTTCAATAGAATCAGTTAAGCTGGCTGCGCAAATGTTCCCTATCGATGTTATTAGCATGAATATAACAACCGCAGCAGCTAATCCCTTCCGTGCATTTAATGTTATAAACAATTTTTCCCTGATATTCATTTTTTTAAAGACAAATAAGACAGAGCCAAGCCTTACTGCCAAAAATATCACGAATAGTATCAAGGAGCTTAAGAAGAAAGTTAGATCCAATGGAAAGCCAAGAATCAAGCCTATAAGGATAAACACTACAATCCCAAGAAATTTCACAAATATAGAGCTGAAATTGGTTAGCTCAGCTTTCTCTTTTATGTATATGTTGCCAAAGAATATTCCAAATGTTATTACCGCTACAACGCCGCTTCCTCCAAGAGTCTCTGATATTATATAAGAAAGCAGCGCTGCGCTGATTACAGCCAAAGGAGATAACAGCTCTGAATACGATTTTTTAATAATTTTTAATACAACAATGCCTATCAAAACGCCAGCGCCAATGCCTATGATAAGATGCTGTATCAGCCAAACAACCTGATTGAATATGTTAGCCGCCAACTCTCCTGCCCTAAAGCCGCTCCACACATCCAATAGTACAAATGGCAACAGAACAGTTAAAAGAGTGCTCAATAAAGACTCCATCTTAAGAACATCAATAATCTTCGATTTTACTGCTCCAAATTTGGATAGGATAACTGATGTATCAGTTCCAGAAACAAGAACAGCAAATAATAAAGCAAGAGGTATGCTTCTGATGCCAACTACAAATCTTGCGAAGAATGTCAACAATATTAAGTTTAACACAAAGCAGGTTATTGTTAACTTTAGAGCTGTTAAAGAAACCCTGCCAAACTTCTTTAGTTTAAACTTTGACGATTCATCAAAAACAACCATCACTAAAGCAAATATCGCGAGAGAAGCCAGAAATGATACTGGAAGCCCAAATATGCCGTTATAGTTTAACCTGTTAAGCAATACGCCCAAAAGAAGGAGTAATATCACTCCAGATAGCCTAAGTTTGCGGGAAATCATCGAGCAAAGGACTCCCAGCAGTAAGATTGCCGTTATATGAAACAAAATGATTAAAGCATCCATCATGGCCTCTTTTTTGACAATAAGAAGCGCGTATGTTTAAATAATTTATGGTTAACCAAAATCCAAACAACCCAAAAAGCTTTTATATAGAACCGCCCCCTAGCCCATTATGCAAAAAGAAATCAAAAATATATTGGAAACAGTAAAGAAGGATATAAAGCCAACAAAAAAAGAGGAAAAAGAGCTATTGGCAAAAATTGACGATGTTTTAAAGAAAATAAATAAAAAATTAAAAAATGCCAAGGCAATTCTAGGCGGCTCAGGAGCTAAAAAAACATGGCTAAAAAAAACGCATGATGCCGATTTATTTGTTTTGTTCGACTATACCAAATATAAAAGCCAGAGCGCTGAGCTTTCAGGGATTCTTGAAAAAGCCCTCAAAAAGGTATTCCCTAATATTAATAAGCTGCATGGCTCAAGGGACTATTTTCAGGTAAAGCTGCATGATTTTATTTTTGAGATTGTTCCTATCCTAAATATAAAAAAGGCAGAGCAGGCAAAGAATATCACAGATGTCAGCCCATTGCATGCAACATGGGTTAAAAAGCACAGCAAACTAGCAGATGACATCAGGTTAACAAAGCAATTCTGTAAAGCTGCTGATGTCTATGGCGCTGAAAGCTATATTGGAGGATTCTCAGGCTATATATGCGAGATACTAACAATATCCTATGGCGGTTTTCTTAATTTGATAAAAAATGCAGCGAATTGGAAAGACAAGGTGGTCATAGATGTTGAAGGCTATTTTAAAAACAAAAACGTCTTTGACGAGCTGAATAGATCAAAGCTTCATTCGCCTTTAATAATTATAGACCCTGTGCAGAAAGGCAGAAATGCGGCAGCTGCAGTGACTAAAGAAAGATTTGACAGTTTCAGGAAAAAATGCAGAGAGTTCATAAAAAATCCTTCGCCAGAATTTTTTGTAAAAAAACCATTGACATTGGATTATCTAAAAAAGCTGGCCAGATCAGATTATCTTATCATTCTTGAAATAGAGCCAAAAAGCGGCAAAGAAGATGTTATTGGCTCTAAATTAGTAAAAGCCTTTAGCTATATCACCATTAAGCTGAAAGAGCATGATTTTGTTATTCTGGAAAATGGCTGGGAGTGGGATAAAGAAAGCAAAGCGATAGTCTATTTTATAATAAAGAAACAAGAGCTTTCCCTAAAAAAACTTAGGTCAGGCCCTCCTCTAAAAGCTTTGCACCATGTGAAAAGGTTCAAGCAGAAATACAAAAAGACATTTGAAAAGGATAACAGGCTTTACGCAGAGATCAAAAGGGAATTTTTAACTCCTGATGAGCTTATCAAAGAAGTGATAGATCATGTTTATATCAAAGAAAAAATTAAAAAAATAAGCACAGCTATTTTCTAAAATGCAGGCAATAATATTGGCAGCAGGAAGCTCAACAAGAACCTATCCATTGACAGTGGCAAAGCCAAAACCCTTGTTGAAAATTGCAGGCAAAACATTGCTGGAGCATAATCTGGAACAATTAAAGGGTATAGTTGATGAAGTGATTTTAGTAGCAGGTTATAAGAAAGATATGCTTGTTGAATTCATAAATGGCATAGAAGACGGATATAAATTCAAAATAAAAACAATCGAACAAAAAGAACAGCTTGGAACAGGCCATGCCCTATTGCTGTGCAAAGATTTGATAAAAGACAAGTTTATCTTGTTGATGGGAGATGATTTATACAGCAAAGCAGATATAAAAAGATGCTTAAAGCACAAATACTGCATTCTTGCAAAGAAAGTAGGCAACCCAGAAAGGTTTGGGGTCGTAATCCCGCAAAAAGCCAAAGCATGGGAGATTGTTGAAAAGCCGCAGTTGTTTGTTTCTGACCTTGCTAATTGCGCTTTGTACATATTTGACAATGAAGTGTTTAAGCATTTGGAAAGGCTAAAAAAATCTAAAAGAGGGGAATATGAGGTAACAGACTTAATCAAAGAGATAAGGGCAGAGGGCATTGGCATTGAGAAAGCAGATTTCTGGATTCCAATCGGCTATCCGTGGGATCTGTTGAAAGCAGACCATTTACTAAGAAAAGGAAAAAACATTATTGGAAAAAATGCAACCATAGATGGGAAAGTTGAAAACTCTTTTATTGATGATAATTGCGTGATAGAAAAAGGCTCAATAATAAAAAATTCAATAGTATATAAAAACTCCAAAATAAGATCAGGCTCATTGGTTGAAGATTCCATTATAGGAGAAAACTGCGAGTTCGATGGGGAAATAATGTCAGGAAATGATGTTATATCAATAGTTAAAGATAAGCCAGTTAAAGTGGCTCATTTAGGTGCTATCTTGGCAGATAATGTAAAAGCAATTGAAGTTGAGATCAAGCCAGGCTGCAAGATCTGGCCAAACAAGAATATCAATGGGTTGATCAGCAAAGATGTACAATGAAACTCATACACAATAATATATCTCTGAAGCAAGGCACAGTCATGCATCCTGAAAGGATGCAGATATCGGAAAAAAACCTGTCGGAAGTTTGGAGAATATGAAAACCAAAAATCACTTTTTAATATTTATTTTGTTAATAGTTTTATCTTTTATTAGTTTTTTCATTGATGGCTATTCATTCATTTTTCCTGAAAAGATGAAAAATGCGGTTTTTGACATGTTCTTCAGCAGCATAACCCATTTTGGAGACATATTCATTGTGCTGATCTTAATCACCTCATTATTTCTCTGGCAGGAAAGAAAAAGAGAGTGGATCCCTACTTTATGGATAAGTTATGGCACAGCAATAATCCTGTCTTTTTTACTGAAGATTATCATCAAAAGGCCAAGGCCTTTTTTCGAGATGTTCCTTCCAATAATCAATTTTCCAGATTATTCTTTTCCGAGCATGCATGCAGTAGCTGCATTTGCCGCAATCCCAATATTAGACAGAGAGTTTCC